>DASVCG010000055.1:0-4414 GCA_036381755.1 Phycisphaeraceae bacterium
CGGGCGGTGGCCTGGTTGTCGCCGGTGAGCATGACGACGTGACCGATGCCCAGGCGGTGCAGCGCGGCCACGGTGTCGCGGGCCTGCGGGCGGGGCCGGTCGGCCAGGGCGATCAGGCCGCAGACGTGATCGTCCGTGCCGACCACGATCACGCTGTGCCCGGCGTCGGCGAGTCCGTCAAGCTGCTCGTGAAGCTCCGGCGTCGCCTGGCCGCGCTGCTCGAGGTAGCGGTGCGAGCCGAGCCAGTATGTCTTGCCGTCGACCCGGCCGGTGACGCCCAGGCCGGGCACCGCCTGGTGGGCCTGGGCCTGCTGGAACGCGACGCCGTGCTGCTCGGCTGCGCGGAGGATCGCACGCGCCAACGGGTGGTTGCTGCCGGCCTCCAGGGCGGCGGCGCGGGCGAGCAGTTCGTCTTCGGAGTGCTCATTGAGCGGGACCAGCCGGGTGACCTGCGGGCGGCCCTCGGTGAGCGTGCCCGTCTTGTCGAAGGCGATGGCGCTGAGCCGGGCGGGTGCCTCCATGAACAGCCCGCCCTTGACCAGCACCCCGCTGCGGGCGGAGCGCGCCAGGGCCGCGACGATGCTCACCGGCGTCGAGATCACCAGCGCGCACGGGCAGGCGATCACCAGCAGCACCAGCGCCCGGTAGAACCACTCGCCCCACGCCCCGCCCAGCACCAGCGGCGGGAGTAGGAAGACCGCCCCCGCCATGGCCAGCACCAGCGGCGTGTAGATGCGGGCGAACTTCTCCACCCACTGCTCGCTGGGGGATCGGCGGGACTGGGCTTCGGTCACCAAGCGGATGATGCGGGCCAGAGTCGTCTGGTCGGCCGTGCGCGTACTGCGGATCTCCAGCAGCCCGTCGCCGTTGATCGTGCCGGCGAAGACGGCGCTGCCCGGCTCGACCGCAACGGGCACGCTTTCGCCGGTGATGGGGGCTTGGTTGATGTCGCTGTGGCCGGAGAGCACCTCGCCGTCAAGCGGCAGCTTCTCGCCGGGGCGAACGACGAGGACCGAGCCAATGGGCACCTCATCGGGGTGGACCTCGACCTCGTCACCATCGCGCTTGATTCGCGCGGTCGGCGGGGCCGTCTCCATCAAGCTCTGGACAGCCCGCCGGGCCCGGCCGACGCTCCAGGACTCCAGCAGCAGGGCCACGGCGAAGAGGAACGCCACGGTCGAGGCCTCGAACCACTCGCCGATCAACACCGCGCCGGCCACGGCGATCGTCATCAGCAGGTTCATGTCCGGCCGAAGCGCCCGCAGTGCCGACCACGCCTTGGGCAGCACGTACCACACGCCGGCTACGATGCTCAACGTGTAGAGCAGCACGCTGGGCAGCGGCACGCCACCTTCGCTGGTCAGCGCATCGAGGACGCTGCCGGCGAGCGCCGCGTGGACGATGAACGCCAGCACGAGCAGTGCGCCACTGACGGTCGTGAGAACCGCCCGGCCGTGCCGCTGCCAGACGCCGTCGGGCCGCTCATCGGCCTGCCGGAGCTGCTCCCACGGCTCGGCATCCAAACCCGCCCGGCGCACGCCCTCAAGCACCTGCTCGTCGGTCGCCTGCTCGGGATCGGCCAAGACCGTCATCCGGCTCTGGAGGAGGTCGAAACTGAGATTCTGCTCCCCGCCGACGCGCGGGCCGACCTCTTGTTTGAGCGCCTTGACCTCGCTGCCGCAGCACAAGCCTCGGACTCGGAACGTGCGTTCGCTCATGGTGTCATCACTTCTCTGGGGCGGGCGGATGGCCGGTGACCTTCATCTTAATGACCCATTTGTCCCAACCCGGCAGGCCAACAGCTTTCAGTGCGTCGGCACAAGCTCCACGTCGTGTCCGTCCTCATCCGGATGCCCAAGATCGAACTCAAGTGTCGCATGACCGATGTGGAACTGCTTGCGAAGGAGGGCTTTGATCTCGCTCTTGATCTGCTCCAGGTGCGGGGCTGCGTCCGGTGGAATCACGATGTGGGCCTCGAGGGCGCGGTGCTGCTCATCGAGTTGCCAGGCGTGTAGATGATGGACGTCCAGAACGTGGTCGAGGCTTTCCATCGCGTCCACCAGCTCGTGCAGGTCGAGATCCTCGGGCGCTCCTTCCATAAGGATGCGTGCGGCCTGGGGCATCATCGCCGCCACCTGCCAGAGCACATAGCCGGCGATGATGAGTGTCAGCACCGGGTCGATCCACCACCAGTCGAGCCATATCACCGCCGCCGCCCCCAGCAGGACGCCCAAGGAAGCGAGCGCGTCGACAAGGTTGTGGACGAAGGCGGCGCGGACGTTCAGTGACCCGCGACTCATCGCCCACAGCAGCACAGCCGTGGCAACGTCCACCACCAGTGCCAGCCCGGCCGCAAAGGCCATGATCCAGCCGATCGGCGTCTCGGGGCTGAGGAAGCGGCTGATCGCCTCGTAGACCAGGTAGAGTCCGATGACTCCGAGCAGGGTCAGGTTGATCAGTGCGCCGATGAGCTCGGCCCGGCGGTAGCCGAAGGTGTAGTCGTGGCTTGCCTTTTTGCGGGAGATCCGCCGGGCGATGTAGGCGATCAGCAGCGCGTTGGCGTCGTTGAAGTTGTGCGCCGCGTCCGACAGCAACGCGATGCTGCCTGAGAAAATGCCGGCGACCACCTGCCCGACCGTCAGTAGCTGGTTCAAGACCACCGACCAGAGCAGCCGGACATCGCTGACGCCCTTTACCTCATCCGAACGCGTCAGGCTGTGGGCGTGTCCGGCGTGGCTGTGTTCCTGGTTGGAATGATTGCTGGCCATAGTCTTCCAAGTCTAGACCGCAGCGTCACCTCGTTCGCCCGTGCTGATGCGCACGGCCTGCTCCACAGGAAGCAGGTAGGCCTTGCCGTCGCCGCGCAGCCCGGTGTGTGCGGCTCGTTCGATGGCCGTGAGCACCTCATCCGCCAGGGCATCTGGGCAAAACACCTCGATGCGCACGATGTCGATGAAATCGTGGATCATCTCCGGCGTCGGATGGGCCTCGCTACCCCCGCGTCCGCGCCCGAAGCCTCGGGCGTTGGTCACGGTCATGCCCGACAGCTCCTTCACGTGATGCAGCGCACGAGCCACCTCGTCCAGCCGATGCTTCTTGATGAATGCTTCAATTTTCTTCATACAGTTGCTCCTTAAGTCAGCATGATCAGACAGTGGCCGGCTGCCCACCGGTCCCGCTGCGGGTTGGCGTGGCTTCGGGCTCCACACGGATCGCAAACCACTTGTAGAGCGCCGGCAGCACCAGCAGCGTGAGAATAGTGGAGGTCACCAGCCCGCCGACCACCACCGCCGCGAGCGGGCGCTGCACCTCGCTGCCGGTGCCGGTTGCGAACAGCAATGGAGTGAGTCCCAAGGCGGTGGTGACGGCGGTCATCAGCACCGGACGCACGCGTAGGCATGCGCCCTTGACCGAGGCCTCGTCCATAGGCTCGCCTTCCTGGATGAGTTGGTTGAGATAGGTCACCAGCACCATGCCGTTCTCCAGCGCGATGCCGAATAGCGCGATGAAGCCGACCGACGCGGGCACCGAGAGGTTCTGCCCCGTCAGCCACAACGCCGCCACGCCGCCGACCAGCGCCAGCGGAATGTTCAACAGGATCAAGGCTGTGTTCTTAACCGATCCGAAGCTCGCGTAGAGCAGCAGGCAGATCAGCCCGAGCGTCAGCGGAATCACCAGCGCCAGCCGGGCATTGGCGGCCTGCTGCAGCTCGAATTGCCCGCCCCAGTCCAGGAAGTAGCCGGCAGGCAGGTCCACCTGCTCGGCGATGGCGGCCTGGGCGTCTTCGACGAAGCTGCCGATGTCCCGGCCGACCACGTTGCCTTGGACGGTGATGAGCCGCTGGGCATTCTCACGCGTCACCTGCCGCGGCCCGACAATCTCCTCGATCGTGGCGAGTTGATCGAGCGGGACGTTCTGTCCGTCGGGCGCTCGGATCAGCAGGTTGCCGATCGACTCGGCATCACTGCGAGCGCCCGCCTGGAATCGCACATAGATATCGAAGCGGCGCACCCCCTCGAACACCTGCCCCGCCTCCGCTCCACCGATCGCGGCGGCGATCGTCTCCTGCACGGTTGCCAGGTCGATGCCATAGCGGGCGATGGCCTGACGGTCCGGGCGGATCAGGAGCTGCGGCGTGCCGGTCACCTGGTCGGCCTGGACGTCGGCGGCCCCGGGCAACTGGCGCACGACGGCGGCGATCTCGTCGGCCTTGGCCTTGAGCACATCCAGGTCGTCGCCGAAGAGCTTGATCGCCAGTTGGGCCTTCACGCCCCCGACCAGTTCGTCGACCGTGAGCTGGATCGGCTGGGTGAGGTTGGCCATCACACCCGGCATGCCGTCGAGCTTCTGGCGCAGGGCCTGCTCGATCTCGGCTTGGCTCTCGTAACCGAGTTCAGGCCATTGATCGCGTGGG
>DASVCG010000056.1:0-3792 GCA_036381755.1 Phycisphaeraceae bacterium
CGACCACGAGGCGCGCACCGCGATCGTGATCCCCGATTCGCCGCTGCGCGTCGAGCAGTACGCGGCCCAGGAGTTGCAGCACCACATCGAAAAAGCCAGCGGCGCAAGGCTTCAGATTGTGCGCGAAGCGGACCAGCCCGACACGTACCCCGGCCTGATCTACGTGGGCAACACCCAAGCGGCGCGTCAAGCGGGGATCAACACCGCTGCGCTGGAGGGCAACGCGTTCATCATCCGCCTTGTCGGCAATCGCCTTTTCCTGGCCGGGCAGGACAACTCTGCAGACCCGCTTGAAGTCACCGCGCGGACGGGGACCCTTTTCGCCGTTTACGAGTTTCTGGAGCAGCAGCTTGGCGTGCGCTGGCTCTGGCCGGGTGAGCTGGGCGAGTTTGTGCCGCCAAGCGCGGACATCCGGGTTCAATCGTGGGATCAGGTGCAAAGCCCCCATCTCGCCTGGACGGACTGGCGCAACACCCCCACCATTCTGCGCCCCGACCTGTGGCCGGACCCGAAACAGGGCGACGACTTCATCCGCGCCCAGGCGCAGTGGAAGAAGCGGCTACGCTTCGCCGGCACGCATGACATCCGCGCCAAGCACAGCTTCGAGTCATACTGGCAGCAGTTCCATCGGGATCACCCCGACTACTTCAACCTGCTGCCCGACGGCACGCGCCGCCCGCTGGAGGGCGATGCCACCGGCTCAACGGTCACCATGTGCCTGGCGAACCCGGCTTTTCAGGACCGCGTCATCCAGGAGTGGGATAAAAACGGCCGGCCTCCGGTGATCAAGGTGGGCGAGAACGACTCGCCGGGGATGTGCACCTGCGACCTGTGCCGCGCGTGGGACGCGCCGGACAAGCGATTCCAAACGTCCGCCTACTGGGGTCATGGCCGGATTCCCAACCGCCGCGCTCGTTTCACCGACGCCGACTTGGGCCTGGCGGGCGGCAGCGCAAGCTGGGACGGTCATTTCGCGCCGGAGAATGCGCCGTCCCTGTCCGACCGCTACGCCCGGTTCTACCTGACGATTCAGGAGAAAGCCGGCCAATTGAGGCCCGACGTGCTCGTCAGCGGCTTCGCATACGCCAACTATTGGCACGCGCCGGTTCAGACGCAACTGAACGATCAGATCCTCATCTCGTTTGTGCCGCCCCTGTGGTACCCCTACACCCCGCGCATGAGCCAGCAGATGCGTCAGCACTGGGACGGCTGGCGGGCGACGGGGGCGCGGATGATGCTGCGGCCGAACCTGACGCACGCCGGCCACGCGTTCCCGATCTGGTACGTTCAGCCGATGGTGGATGATTTCAAGTACGTGATCGAAACAGGCAGCGTCGCGATGGACTTCGATTCGCTCACCGGCTCATGGGCGACGCAGGGGCCGACCCTGTACGCCCTGGCGCGGGTGATCCACCGCCCCGACCTGTCCGCCCAGCAGATCCTCGACGAATATTTCGGCGCGTTCGGCCCCGCGACCTCCGCGGTGAGGGCCTACTTTGAGCACTGGGAAGCGGTCTCACGCTCGCTGACCGAGGACGACATCAACCGCTGCTACATCAAGACCGCTGGCGGCGGGTCGTTCCACAATTGGGTGATGATCGCGGACCTCATCTTCACGCCCCCCGTGATGGCCAAGGGCGAGCGCCTGATCGAGCAGGCCGCCCAAGCCGCTGGGAATGATCCCACCGCTGCGGCTCGCGTCGAGTTCCTCGCCAAGGGTTTTCACCACGCCCAGCTCAACCTGAACGCCCTGCGCGCGTTCAAAGCCTATCAAGCCGGCAACACCCCGGCCCGCCAGGCGGCGCTGACCCAGGCCGCCAAGCGGCTGCACGACTACCGCGTGAGCATCCAGGGCGATTACGTCGCCGCCATCGGCTACCTGATCAGCCGCGAGCCCGCTCCATGGCGGCAGCTCGCCCGGTAGCGCAGCCGACTACAGACATCAGCAGCACCAAGCCCCTTAGCGTCTCGTGTTTGACCTGCTCGAACGACCGCGCGCCATCGCCGCAGCGGGCGCGATCACAAAACCACACTGCTGCACGCCCGGGCCGATTCATACATCGCGTCGATGATCTGGTGAATGGCCAGCGCCTGCTTCAGACCCGTCTTGGGCGCTTTGCCTTCGAGAACCGCAGCGGCGAAGTCCTGGACCGGGCCGCGGTGGTGGGGCTGATCGTCCTCGACGCCGCTCCAGCATGCGCGGGCGATGGTTCCCTTGACCGGGTCAGCGGTATAGAGCGTCACTTCGTTGGGCATATCGGTGATCGCCTTGAAGCGCAGCGAGCCTTTTGTGCCGATGATCTCGCAGACCGTTTCCCCGTGTGCGGGGGCCAGCTCGATCCGCTCCAGGCTGATCGTCAGGCCGCCCTGGCAGCCAATCAGCGCGATAAAGTGCGTCTCGCCGTCCGATCCGCGGGCGACGTGGGATTCAAATCCGGGCGAGATGGCCCACTGGCGAGCCATCACGGCCTGCGGCTTGAGCCGCCAACCGGTCAGGCCGAGGATGAGGTCCAGGTCATAGCACCCCCAGTTCATCGCCAGCCCGCCGCCGTTGAGGGACCGGCTCAGCCGCCACGCGGGCGGCTCGTGCTGCGGCGTGGGGCCGATCGGAAAGACGCCGCGACTGCGGATCGCCCGGATCTCCCCCAATTCACCCTTGCGAAGCAGATCTTCCACGACTCCCACGCAGCGAAGGAACCGCAGGCGCGAGGAGCAGCAAGCGCCGACGAGCCCCTGCTGAGCGTCGATCAGCCGCTGCACCTCCTGGGCGCTCATGGCCGCTGGCTTTTCGAGCAGCACGTGCTTGCCGCGTGAAAACGCCTCGATGGCCAGTTCCGCGCGGCCCGCAGTGGGCATGGCCAGCACCACGGCTTCGACACGGCGATCCTCCAAAAGGGATGACGCATCGGTGTAAACCGCATCCACGTTGAATGCTCGACCGGCCTCGGCAGCGGCTTGTGCGCGCAGGTCCGCGACCGCGGCGAGGCGGAACAAATCCGGCCGCTCAGCGGCTGCCTGCATGTGCCGCTGACCGATCACGCCACAACCAATCACGCCCAACCCCAGCGGCTTGGTCCTCATGACACGCCTCTCCATGTGCCTGATGCTTGGCTGGCGCGAGCACTATTGCGTAGATCATCCATGCTAGAAAACCGTGTGCAAAGTCAGCAACTTCTCAAAGCCCCACCGGACCCGCAACGCGAACACACCCGCTGATGAACGCAACCAGCCTCATGATCCGAGCCTTCTCTACGGCCCTTCCAACTCATGCTGTTCATCCAATGCGACCTCCAGCGGATCGCACACATGACGCGCCGCATGCCCATCCACCCGCACCTCCAGACACACCTTCTCCCGGTCGGCTTCGACCACGTTCAAAGATGACTGCGGCGGGTCCTGCCCTTGCTCCAATGGATAGAAGATCGCTGCAAAAACAGCGTCGCCCGTGCTGTGCTGGCTCAGGCAGACCGTGGGGCACGGCGTCACGGTGGGGCCGCGGGTGTCGGGCCGCCACCCCCGGAGCACGGGCTCGCGCTGCCCCGCGACCACCGACAGACCCTGGTTCTGCCGCTGAGCAACGACGATCATCAGGTTGGGCCCATCGCTGCGGCGCGTGAGGACGCGCTGCCCCTGAACGGTGACTTCCGAAGGATCGTTGTTCAAATGAAACAGCGATTCGTAGCAATGCGCTTGGTCATCCAGCGGCAGCGCACGATCGATCAACACCCAATAGCGCCGGTCGAGGAAATAGATCGACCGCACATGCCTGACGCGATTGTGCCCATCGGGGCC
>DASVCG010000057.1:0-6469 GCA_036381755.1 Phycisphaeraceae bacterium
GTTTGTCCGATGTTCTATTGGGAGCCACCGGGTTCAACCCGGCGGGCCGGACGGCAGGGCTCTAAACCCTGCCGCTCGCTATTCGTCCAGCATTGACCGGATCTGTTCCGCAACCTCGCTGACGAGGAACGGCTTGCCCTGGACCTTGTTCAGGCCGCGGGCGTCGACGAGGAACCTGCCGCGGATCAGCAGCCGGAGCTGCCCGCTGTTGAGCTCGGGGATCAGCACCCGCTTGAAGCGGCGGAGCACCTCGCCCAGGTTCTTGGGCAGCGGGTTGAGGTGGCGCAGGTGCGCCGCGGAGACGCGCTTGCCCTGCTGGCGGGCGCGGTCGACCGCGGTGCGGATCGCGCCGAACGTGCCGCCCCAGCCCACCACCAGCAGCTCGCCCGCCGGGTCGCCGAAGGGCTCGATCGGCGGGATCACCTCGGCCACGCGGTCCACCTTCGCCTGACGCAACTGCACCATCAACTGATGGTTGTCCGGCTCGTAGGCGACCTGCCCGGTCAGGTGGCGCTTCTCCAGCCCGCCGATGCGGTGCTCCAGCCCCGGCGTGCCGGGAATAGCCCAAGGCCGCACCAGCCGCTGATCGCGGGCGTAGGGCTGGAAGTCAGCGGGGTCGGTCGCATGGCGGACCTCGATCTTCTCAAAGCTTTGCGGGTCCGGGATGCGCCAGGGCTCAGCACCATTGGCCAGATACCCCTCGCTGAGCACCAGCACGGGGACCATGTGCTCCAGTGCGATGCGGACCGCCTCCAGGGCGATGTCGAAGCAGTCCGCGGGGGACTGGGGCGCCAGCACCACCACGGGGCATTCGCCGTTTCGGCCGAACATCGCCATGAGCAGGTCGGCCTGCTCGGTCTTGGTGGGCAGGCCGGTGGAAGGCCCGCCCCGCTGCACGTCCACGATCACCAGCGGCAGCTCGGTCATCACCGCCAGGCCGATGGCTTCCTGCTTGAGCGCCAGGCCCGGGCCGGAGGTGCCGCAGACGCCGATCTGCCCGGCGAACGACACGCCGATCGCCGCCGCCGCCGCTGCGATCTCATCCTCCGCCTGGAACGTCTTGACGCCGAAGTGCCGCATCCCCGCCAGCGCGTGAAGGATATCGCTGGCCGGGGTGATGGGGTAGGAGCAGTAGATCAGGTTCTTGTCCGCCAAACGGCTGGCGGTAACCAGCCCCATCGCCAGGGCGTCGTTGCCGGTGATCTTGCGGTACTTGCCCGGCGTGATCGCGGCGCGGGCCACCTGATAGCGGACGGGGAAGATCTCCGCCGTCTCGCCCAGGTAGTAGCCCGCCTTGAGCGCGCGGATGTTGGCCTCCGCCACCGCGGGCAGCTTCTTCCTGACGCCGAAGTACTGCTCCAGAAACTTAACCGTCGTGTCCAGCGGGCGGTCGTACAGCCAGTAGACCAGTCCCAGGGCGAACATGTTCTTGCAGCGGCCCGCGTCCTTGGCCCCGAGGCCCGTCTCGGCCAGCGCCTCGGTGTTCAAGCGCGTGATCGGGATGCGAAAGAGCTTGCATTGCCGCTGATACCGCTCATCGTCCAGCGGGTTGTAGCCGTCGGGGAAGCCGGCCTTGCGGAGGTTGACCTTGTCGAACTCATCCTCGTTGACGATGACGATCCCGCCGGGCTCGACGTCGCCGACGTGGGCCTTGAACGCCGCGGGGTTCATGGCGATCAGGGCGTTGACCCGGTCGCCGGGCGTGAAGACCTCGTTGCTGGCGAAGTTGATCTGAAAGCCCGAGACGCCCGCCACCGTGCCCGCTGGGGCGCGGATCTCCGCGGGAAAGTCCGGCAGCGTGGCGATGTCGTTGCCCACAATCGCCGACGTATCGGTGAACTGCGTACCCGCCAACTGCATCCCGTCGCCCGAATCGCCGGCGAACCGGACGACAACCGAGCGCAAGGCGTTGACAGGCTTAATTTTACTATTTTGCTCCGTGCCCGCGGTCATGGCGGAAGCTACTCCCGGGCCCAGGGGGCCGCTTAAAGATCGAGCCGAACATTCTAGTAAGCCGGCTTTCACTCCACAATGCGGAAATAGGTCGGGAGGGGGTCAGGCACAGAGGTAATGTTTGCTCAGAGATAGAGCAGCCGGCCCGCGGCCATGCCCAGCATCATCATGAGCAGGCCCCCGAAGTTCTGCGCCGCCAGGTTGACGCCCGCGACCAGCCACTGGGCGTCACGCAGCATCTGGCTGGTCTCGAAAGCGAAGGTGGAGAACGTGGTGAACGCGCCCATGAACCCCACCAGCACCACCAGGCGGACTTGTGGGCCAACTTCCAGCCGCAGATCGGCCCACGACCAAACCAAGCCAAAGAGGAAGCAGCCCAGCGCGTTGACCACCAGCGTGCCCCAGGGGTAGGCCGCCCCCGTCCACCGCTGCACCCACCCCGACAGTCCGTAGCGAGCCAGCGTCCCTGCGGCCCCCGCCAGCATCAGCCATAGCAGCTTCTGCGCCATGGGCTGCGATTGTAGCCATCTTTGCCGCGGTCGGTTCCAAGCTCAAGCGTCCGCTGGCTGCACGGGAGTCATGCCGTCATTGGGGCATGTGCCCGACATGCCGCTGCGGATCGCTTTAAGCTTCCCAGCGGCCAACCCCGGGCGCTTTGTTCCTGCCGGGCCGGACACAAGCGGCTACAATAGGTCTTCCCGCCCCTGGGACAGCCGCATCCTCCAAACAGGCAGACTGACGTGATCGTATCGAGATTGGTCGCGCTATCCCGCCCCGCTGTCGCCGCCGACGTGTCGTTCAACGGCTTTAATCAGCGGAGCGCCGGCGCTTGGCTGGTCACGGCAGCGGCGATGCTGATGCTCGCAGTCGCCGCGGGCTGCGAGGACGAGGCGATCCACGCCTATATCGCGCCCAAAGACCCGCCCCGGCCCCAGCCGGTGATGGCGCCAGCCGACGAAGCCGCCCCCGCGCCGCTGACGCTGACCTGGGACGTCCCCCCCGATTGGCGGCCCGCCCAGGCGGCGCAGGCCTTCACCGTGGCCGCCTACGAAGCCGGCCCGGCTGAGACGCCCGTCTCCACCACCGTCACCCGCCTATCGGGCGCAGGCGGCGGAGCGCTGGCCAACATCAACCGCTGGCGCAACCAGCTCGGCCTGCCCCCCGTTGCCAGCCTGCCCGAGCAGCCCATGATCCCGATCACCCTGCCCGACCAGCAAGTCGCCGGCGTCGTCGACCTGGTCGGCCCGCCCAGCAGCGAAGCAGCCGCCCCGCCCCAGCGCACCATCGCCGCCATCCTCCCCCGCCAGGACACCAACGAAACCTGGTTCTTCAAAATGTCCGGCCCGCAAGACGCCCTCGAACCGCTCAAGGAGCCATTCCTCCAGATGATCCGCTCGGTTCGCCCCGCAACGCAGGATCAGCCCGATCAAGCTGAATCGCTAGAACACCAGAATCGTCAAGACGAACAGGGACAGGAGGGGAACAATCAGGATCAACAGGAAAGAATATCCAACGACGCCGGATAGGGAGGGACATCACTTACGCTCGACGCCCTGCTGACTCCCGTCGGGCATTTTCGCCCCCGTCTGATCTGACGTCAGACCTTAACTCGGAACCCGCATGCAACGGCTTCGCTCCATCCTGACGCCCCTGGCTTCGCTGCGGCTGACCGTGGTGCTGTTCGTGCTGGCGATGATCCTCATCTTTGCCGGCACGCTCGCGCAGCGGGAAGCGGGCAACTGGGAAGTGGTCAACAGCTACTTCCGCAGCTTCGTCGTCCTGATCCCGCTTCGGCACCTGTTTTTTGTGAATGTGTCCGGCGTGCTGCCGTTCCCGGGCGGGTTCATCCTGGGCGGGCTGCTATTGGTCAACCTGCTGGCGGCGCACGCGGCGCGGTTCCAGTGGAACCGCAAGCGAGCGGGCATCTGGCTGATCCACAGCGGCCTGGTCCTGCTGCTGGTGGGCGAACTGGTCACCGCCCTGCTCGCCCGCGAGGCGATCATGATCATCGACGAGGGCGGCTACGCCAATTACACCGAGGACATCCGCCGCGTCGAGCTGGCTGTGGTGGACGAGACCGGTGCCGAGCACAACCTGCACGTGGTCATCCCCGAGCCGACCCTGAAAAAGGCCGCGGGCCGTGAGCCCATCGCGCACGACCTTTTGCCCTTCCAGGTGCGCGTGGACCGGTGGATGGACAATTCCCAGATCATCGGCCTGGGCATGGCCGGCCCGGAGCTGCGCCAGAACAACCGCGCCACCGCCGGCTTCGGCACGCAGGCCATCGCGCAGCCCCTGCCCCCCACCACCGGCGTGGATCAGCAGACGGTCGACGCACGCTCCGCCTACGTCACGCTCATCGACGATCAGGGCCAGCCGCTGGGCACCTATTTACTCTCCACGCTTTTGGCGCAGCGGCAGGAGGTGACCGCGGGGGGCAAAACCTACGGCATCGAGCTGCGCTTCAAGCGGGAATATCAGCCCTACACGATCCACCTGATCGACTTCCGCCACGACAAGTTTGTCGGCACGGAGACGCCGCGCAACTTCTCGAGCCTCATCCGACTGGTGGACCCTCAGCAGCATGAGGATCGCCAGGTGCTCATCTACATGAACCACCCGCTGCGCTACCGCGGGCAGACGTTCTATCAGCAGTCGTTCAAGCCCGACGATTCGGGCACCGTACTCCAGGTGGTGCGCAACCCCGGCTGGCTGCTGCCGTACATCTCCTGCGTGATGGTGGCCGCGGGGCTGGTGCTTCATTTCGGCCTGATGCTGGTGCGGTTTGTAGGTCGACAGCGAACCGCGCCGAGCGGCGCAAAGGGCCGTGCCGGGCCGCCTGAGCCGGCCTTGCAAGGGGAAACGCCCCGCGTCGGCTGGCTGCCGTCGGTGGCTGCGGGGGCGGTCGCCCTCCTGATCGTGGGCGGTCAGGTGCTGCCCAGGTCGGCAAACGGGCCATTCAACCTGGACGAGCTGGCGCGCGTGCCCGTGACAGCACAGGGGCGCGTCAAGCCGCTGGACACGGTGGCCCGCTCGTCGCTGATGATCGTCAGCGGCAGGCAGACGCTGCGCCACGAGGGCCGAACGCTGCCGGCTGTGCAATGGCTGCTGGACGTGATCAGCCGGCCGGAGGTGGCTGATCAATACGAAGTCTTCCGCATCGACCACCCCGATGTGCGCTCGCTCATCGGCGCAGGCCCGCAGGACGAGGGCCGCAAGCGGTTCTCCTACGCCCGGATCAAGCCCCACCTGAGCACGATCGCCGACCAGGCCGACATGGCCAATCGGGTCAAGGCCAATCAGCGCAACGGCTACCAGCGTCACGTGCTGGAGCTGGCCAGCCATTTGACGCTTTACATCGAGCTTCAGCAGGGCGCGCAGCCCTATGCCGTGCCGCCCCTGGAGCCCGGCGAAGAGTGGCGGCCGCTGGGTCAGGCGCTGCACGAGGGACACACCACGGGCAAGATGAACCCGGCAGCGGCGGAGCTGTCGCGGGTCTTCCAGGCCTACCGCGATCAGGACGCCGGCCAGTTCAACAGCGGCCTGTCGGCCTACACCGACCTATTGGCCCCGCACTTGCCCGGGGCGATGCGCAAGGCCGGCTTCGAGGTCTTTTTCAACCGCCTTCAGCCGTTCTATCAGGGCACGGTGCTTTACGTGCTGACGTTCCTGACCGTCTGCGGGGCGCTGCTCGCCGGCGCGTGGGAGGGCCGCGCCTGGGCGCAGCGGCTGGGCGTCGCAGCGGTGACGCTACTGGCCGCGGGATTCCTCCTGCACAGCTTCGGCATCGCAGCGCGCATCTACCTCCAGGGCCGCCCGCCGGTGACGAACCTCTATTCTTCCGCCGTCTTCATCGGCTGGGTCTGCGTCATCCTGGGCGGGTTCCTGGAACGGTTCTACCGCAACGGCCTGGGCGTGGCGCTGGCCGCGGTCATCGGCGCCGCCACGCTCATCATCGCCCACAACCTGGCTGACGGCGACACGATGCAGATGATGCAGGCGGTGCTCGACTCCAACTTCTGGCTGTCCACCCACGTCATCACCGTCACCATCGGCTACGCCGCGGCTTTCCTGGCCGGCGGCATCGCGCTGGTCTTCCTCTTCATGGGCGTCTACACCCGCCAGCTCACCCCCACGCGCTTCAAGGCGATGGGCAAGATGATGTACGGCGTGATCGCCTTCGCGCTCCTGTTCAGCTTCGTGGGCACGGTGCTGGGCGGGATCTGGGCCGATCAATCCTGGGGCCGCTTCTGGGGATGGGACCCCAAGGAAAACGGCGCGGTGCTCATCGTGCTGATGAACGCCCTGATCCTCCACGCCCGCTGGGGCGGGATGATCCAGCAGCGCGGCGTGGCGGTGCTGGCGGTGGCGGGCAACATCGTCACCGCCTGGTCCTGGTTCGGCACGAACATGCTGGGCGTGGGGCTGCACTCCTACGGCTTCATGAACTCAGCGATGTTCTGGCTGCTGGCGTTCGTGGTCAGCCAGTTGGCCGCGATCAGCGTGGGGCTGATCC
>DASVCG010000058.1:0-3646 GCA_036381755.1 Phycisphaeraceae bacterium
GGGGACGAAGCGTGGCAGCAGGCAGGGGTCGTGTCGGCCCTTGGTGGTGATGGTGGTGGGCTGGCCGCTGCGGGTGACGGTTTCCTGCGGCTGGGGCAGGCTGCTGGTGGGCTTGACGGCACATCGCAGGACGATGGGCATGCCCGAGGAGATGCCCCCGAGCATGCCGCCGTGGCGGTTGGAGCGCGTGACGATGCGCTTTTCCTGGCCGGCGGGCGGCTCTTCCTGGCCCTCCTCGACCTTCTCGATGGCCTGGAGCGAGCGTTCGGAAGGGTCGGCGCTGGAGGCGGCAGCGGCGGGGCGGTCGGGCGATGGGGCGTCGGCGTTCTGGGTGGTGAAGAGGTCGTTGTTCTGGCTGCCGCGCATCGTCGCGCAGCCAAAGCCGATGCCGTACTCGAAGCCCAGCACCGCGGGCAGGCTGAGCAGGGCCTTGGCCAGATCGGCCTTGAGCTTGTCGAAGACCGGCTCGCCCCAGCCGGGGGGGACGCCCGTCGCCACCAGCTCCGCCACGCCGCCGATGGAGTCGCGCTGGGCCCGGACCTGCTCGATCAATTCGATCATCTGCTGGGCGGCCTGGGGGTCGGGGCAGCGGACGATGTTGGCCTCCACCTGCTCGAGCGTGACCGCGACAGGGTCGGGCACGTGGGCCTGGATGGGGCCGACCTGCTTGACGTAGCCGACGATGCGGATGCCGTGGGCGTGGGCGAGCAGCTTCTTGGCGACGGCGCCAGCAGCGACGCGGGCGACGGTTTCGCGGGCGCTGGAGCGGCCCCCGCCGCGGTAGTCGCGATGGCCGTACTTGGCGTCGAAGGTGTAGTCCGCGTGGCCGGGGCGGTACTTGTCCTTGATGTCAGCGTAGTCGCGGCTGCGCTGGTCCTGGCTGGGGACGAGGATGGCGATCGACGTGCCGGTGGTCCTGCCCTCGAAGACGCCTGAGAGGATCTGCGGCTGGTCTGATTCGTCGCGCTGGGTGACGATTTTGGATTGGCCGGGTCGCCTGCGGGCCAGGTCCGGGCGCAGATCGTCCTCGGAAAGCGGCAGCCCGGGCGGGACGCCGTCGATAATGACCACGTTCGCCGGGCCGTGGCTCTCGCCCGCGGTGGTGATGCGAAAAAGCTGTCCGAAGCTGTTGCCGGGCATCGATCCACGATTGTAGGACGATTCGCCCGCTGAGCAACGAAAGGCGGACGGGCGGCCTACACCCAGGGGCGCGGGGGATGGGCTGGTCAGGGCGGGGGATGGGCTGGTCAGGGCGGGGCAAGGCGGGCGGGCTGGGCGGGCGTCGCGCTAGCGGGGCGTTGGACCTTGGACGCTGGGGCCTGGACAATGCCGATATGGGCACGCGGACCCGATCGGGCGTGAAATTGGTGCTGGCGAGCCGGTCGCCCCGGCGGGCGCGGATGCTGCGCGAGGCCGGCTACGTGTTTGAGCAGGTGGACCCGCCCTTCGACGACCCGCCCCAGCCCGAACCCACTACTGGGGCTGCGGGGGCTTCGCCCGCGGACCTGGCAATGGATCTGGCACTGCAAAAGGCGATGAGCCTTCGCCACAGCCTCGCGGATCAGGCGGGCGGAGCGGTGATCCTGGCAGCGGACACGATCTGCGTCGATGCGCAAGGCCATCTCATCGGTCAGCCGCAGGACCGCGAAGCAGCGCTGCAAATCCTTCAGCGATTCAACCAAAGCGAGCACGAGGTGGTCACCGGCGTGGCATTGGTGCCCGCGGAGGAAAGCAGCGAGCCGGTGGAGTTCGCTGACACCGCCCGCGTCCGCTGGGGCTGTCTGAGCGATGAGGCGATCCAGGCGTACCTCGACACCGGCCAGTGGCGCGGCAAGGCAGGGGGCTACAACCTGGAGGAGCGCCAGCAGGCCGGCTGGCCCATCGAGGTGAAGGGCGATCCGGCAACCGTCGTCGGCCTGCCGATGCGGGCGCTTCGTCCGCGTCTGGCGCGGTTGGGGATCAGGCCCGAAGGAGACGCCGGCCCATGAGCACGGACCGGCTGATGCGAATCCTGAGCGGGGCTGACCGGGGCGTGCAGGCCCGCCTGGCCCGCGCCGCCCTGGCGATGCTCTCGCCGGGGTACGCTGCCGCGGTGTCGGTGCGTAACGGCTTATTCGACCTGGGTGTGCGATCGAGTGCGGATCTGGGCCGGCCGACGCTGAGCGTGGGCAACCTCACCGTGGGGGGCACGGGCAAGACGCCGATGGTGATCGAGCTGGCCCAGCGGCTGTTGCGCCAGAGCGTGCGGCCGGCGGTGCTTTTGCGGGGCTATCGCCCGCGGGGAGGGCGTGCGGGGCGTGCCTCAAGCGGCCTGAGCGATGAGGCGGCGCTTTTGGCGCAGGAGTTGGGCCCGGCTGTGCCGGTGGAGGCGGGCGCGGATCGCTGCCGATCCGCCCGCACGGTGCTGGCGCGGTTCCCCGACGTGGGCGCGTTCATCCTGGACGACGGGTTTCAGCATCGGCAGGTGAGGCGCGACGTGGATCTGGTGCTGATCGACGCCCTTCGGCCGTTCGGGTTCGATCACCTCCTGCCGCGGGGCCTGCTGCGCGAGCCGGCAAGCAGCCTTCGCCGGGCTTCGGGCGTGATCGTCACGCGTGCGGACCAGGTGTCGCCTGACGAATTGGCCCGATTGGATAAGCGGGTGGCGGATTGGGCGGGCAAGCCGCCTTTGGCGCACGTGGCGTACCGCTGGGCGGCTTTGCGCGAGGGGGCGGAGCCTCGGCCGATCGAGGCGATCGGGTCGATGCGCGTCGCGGGGGTGTCGGGCGTGGGCAACCCGGAGGCGTTCGAGCGGTCGCTGCGACAGGCAGCGGGCGAGGTGGTTTGGCATCGGGCGATGGGCGATCATCACGAGTATGACGCGCGGGAGCTGGAGCAACTGGCGGCCCAGGCCCGCTCAAGCGGGGTACAGGCGATCGTGACGACGGAGAAGGACTGGGTCAAATGGGCACGGCTCGTGGCGGGTCGCCCGCTGCCTGTGCCGGTGCTTCGGCCGGTGGTGGCTGCGGTGTTCCTCGACGGGGCCGCAGCGGTCGATACACTGCTGGAGCGGATGGTCAACCCTTTGGATAAGGAGGCATCGCGATGATGCAGGTGATGAGCATGTGGGTGCTGGCGCACACGGACATGCCGATGGTGGTGGGGATGGCGCTGGTGGCGGCAGCGGTCGGGTTCGTGGTGGGCCGGTGGGTCGAACGCCGCCGACCGGCTGATCGGCGCCAAGAGGAGCGGTAGGCCTTGTCCACCCCGCAGGCCAGTTTGCCCGACGTGGGCCGCTTGATCGCCCTGCTGGACCGCTGGCAACCCAGGCGCATCGTCGTGGTCGGCGACTTCATGCTGGACCGCTACGCCTACGGCAACGCGGACCGGCTCTCGCCCGATGCGCCGGTGCCGGTGCTGGCGGTGGTGCGCGAGGAGTGCAAGGCAGGCGGCGCAGCCAACGTGTGCCTGGACCTGCGCGCCCTGCGATGCGAGGTGTCCACCCTGGGCGTGGTGGGCCAGGATGAGGCGGGCCGGCTCCTGCGGCAGCAACTGGAGGAGGCCGGCTGCGACACCCGCGGGCTGCTGGAATTGGCCCATCGGCCCACGACGGTCAAGCACAGCTTCATCGGCCTGGCGCAGCACCGCCACCCGCAGAAAATGTTCC
>DASVCG010000059.1:0-2597 GCA_036381755.1 Phycisphaeraceae bacterium
GGCGGCCCTGGCGGCCGCGGGATGATCGGATCGTTGGCTGGGTTGGTCCTCCGCTCGGGGCTACGCCCCTCGCTTCGGCCCAACCCAGCTCATCCACCGGAGACTGCCTGATCAAATGTGCGCAACTTGACGGACACTACCGGCGGGGGCGATCAGATGCTGCGGCGACAGTCGATCGCAGCGAGGATGCCCGTTTGCCAATGCTGCCTGGCTGGGGAGCCGTGGATTCACAGGGGGGCAAGTCCGGGCTGGCGGGGGCTGCTGCCTTGCGTTGACATCAATAGACATTTTGAAACAATGTACGCTGTTGTCCAAAAGGGGGTGGACATATCCGCGGAGGGTTGTGGATGCAACTGACGGTAAAAGATGCTGCCAGCCTTTTAAATGTCTCCGAAAAGACCATTTACCGATGGATCAAGCAGGAGACGATCCCGGCATACCGGATCAACGAGCAGTTTCGGTTTAATCGGGCTGAGCTGTTGGAGTGGGCTACGTCGAGGCGGATTCCGATTTCGCCGGAGATTTTTCTGGAGGGCGAGGCGGGGCCGGTTTCTCTGCCCAGTCTTTCGGAGGCTTTGAAGGCTGGGGGGGTGGTGTATCGGGTAGGAGGGCAGGACAAGCCGTCGGTGCTGCGGGCGGTCGTGGACGTGCTCAAGCTGCCTGAGGAGGTGGACCGCGAGTTTTTGTATCAGGTGCTGCTGGCCCGCGAGACGCTGGGCTCGACGGGCGTGGGGGATGGCATCGCGATCCCGCACGTTCGCAACCCGATTGTGCTTCACGTGACCCGGCCGACGGTCACGCTTTGTTTTCTGGAGCATCCGATCGATTTTCGGGCGATCGATGGTCAGCCGGTCAGCACGTTGTTCACGCTGATCAGCCCGACCGTCCGGGCCCATCTGCACCTGCTGTCCAGGCTGGGGTTTGTGTTGCAGGATCGGGGGTTCAAGACGGCGCTGAAGAGGCAGGCGTCGCGGGAGGAGCTGATGGAGGCGCTCGAGTGTGCCGAAGCGGCTTTGCCTGTGGCGAATGCCAATCACTGCGGTGAAGAGGTGGCCCGCTAGCCGTCGTGGGGGCGTGGCGCACGCCCATCGGCCTGGGTGAACATGCTCACCTCCCTGATGAACCTGAGGGTTACCGATACGGCTGCGGCTACGGTCGGCAGCCGGAAGGGTTGAATGATGTTGAGCGTCTGGATGGTCCTGGCGGGCGGCGCGATGCTGGCGGTCAGCGGCCTGCCTGCGTGCCTGCTGCCGGCACGATCGCTGGCGGGGCAGCGGATGTCGGCGGGGCTCATGCTGATCGGCGGCGCGCTGGGGCTGACGGGCGTGGCGATCTCGCTGAGCCAGGCGCAGCCGATGATGCTGAGCCTGCCGTGGTTTTTGCCGTGGGGGCGGTTCGCAGCAGCGGTTGATCCTCTTAGCGCCGTGTTCCTGGTGCTGGTGTTCATCGTGCCGGCGCTGGGCTCAGTGTACGGGCTGGGGTATTGGCCGGCGCCAGAGCATCCCGAGAGCAGTCGGCGGCTGGGGGTGTTCTATGGCCTGCTGGCTGGCGCGATGGCGCTGGTGACGGTAGCGCGTGACGGCGTGCTGTTTCTGATTGCGTGGGAAGTGATGGCGCTGGCCGCGTACTTCGCGGCGACGGCACAGGAGAATAACCCGCAGGTCCGCAGAGCCGGCTGGGTGTACCTGGTGGCCACGCACGCGGGGACGCTGTGCCTGCTTGCGATGTTCGCCTTGTGGCGCAGCGCGACAGGATCGTTCGCGATGGAAGCGGTTGAATGGGGAACCGGCCCGTCAGCAGAGCTGGCGGGGGCGATCTTCGTGCTGGCGGTGATCGGGTTTGGGTTCAAGGCGGGGCTGATGCCGCTGCACGTCTGGCTGCCCGGCGCGCACGCCAGCGCACCGAGCCATGTGTCCGCAGTAATGTCGGGCGTGATGCTCAAGATGGGCGTGTACGGGCTGGTGCGGATGACCGCATTGTTGCCCGAGCCGGCTGCGTGGTGGGGCGGGATGCTTCTGGCGATGGGGGCGGTCACGGGCGTGGCGGGCATCGCGCTGGCGGTGGGCCAGGATGATCTGAAGCGACTTTTGGCGTACAGCAGCATCGAGAACATCGGCGTGATCACGATGGGCTTGGGGCTGGCGCTATTGGGCCGTTCGCAGGGTCAGCCGCAGTGGGTGGCGCTGGGGCTGGCCGGCTGCTTGCTGCACATGCGGAATCACGGGCTGTTCAAGCCGCTGCTGTTTTGCGGCGCGGGGGCGGTGATCCACGCGACGGGGGCGCGGCAGATGGACCGCCTGGGCGGGCTGGCCAAGCGGATGCCGCAGGTGACAGCCCTGTTTGTCGTGGGGGCGGTGGCGATCAGCGCGCTGCCGCCGATGAATGGGTTTGTCAGTGAATGGCTGCTTTATGTGGGGTTGTTCAGCACGCTGGGAGGCGTCGGCCAAGAAGGGGGGCTGCCGGCAGCGGCGGCGGGGGCGGTGGTGCTGGCGATGATCGGGGCGCTGGCGGTGGTGTGCTTCGTGAAGGTGGTGGGCGTGGTGTTTCTGGGATCGCCGCGGGAGGCGGGCCTGTCAGCACACGATCCACCTGCGAGC
>DASVCG010000060.1:0-5565 GCA_036381755.1 Phycisphaeraceae bacterium
CCCGCCCCGCAGCAGCCTGCGCCCGCGGAGGAAGAAGCCGGGCCCGACCTGTCGCCTCAAAAGTACGACAGCAAGATCCGGTTTCACCTGACCCGCCTCCAGCGCTACTTCATGCGCGCCATCCTGAAGCGGTTGGCATCGTGGGAGCCGCTGGAGGAGCCCCAGCCGGGCTACACGCTGCTGATCGGCTGCCCAGCGGAGATGACCCCCGTGCTGCACGTCAATCTCATGATGATCATGAAGCAGCAGCAGCAGCACCTGCGCGAGGTCATCGTCGTGTTCGACCAGGATCGCGACCGCATGGGCTCGGAGGCTGAGCGGAAACTGCGCCAGGCCTTCCCCACGCTGCCCCTGTGCGTGCTCCACTACACGCCCTGGCAGGCGCGGCTGCTTCGGCTCATCGGCTGGGGCTGGTGCTACTCGTGGCTGAGCTGGTCGCTGGGCATCGCCCAGACCCGCACACGCTACGCCCTCCTGCACGACCTGGACGCGATGCTCCTGCGGCGGGACCTGCTCGAAGAGCGCTACTGCGCCATCGTGCAGTCCGATGCCCAGTACGTGGGCGTGCGGTATTACCACGGCAACGGCATCCAACCCCAGGACCGCCTGGCCGTCACGTTCGAGCTGATGTTCGACGCCCGGTTCGTCCGCGAGCATTTCGAGCCCATCGACCTGTTCAACCACGTGGGCGAGCACCGCGGCAGGCGGGTCGAATATGACACATTCCTCCACGCACAGCACCAGGCGGGCTACGCGCTGGAGCTGCCGGTTCAGCCGCAGGACATGGTCCACCCCAGCCAGTTGTTCTGCCAGTTCACCGAGCTGAAGCGCAAGCGCATCTACACGCCGCCCACGCGCAACAGCCTGCCGCTTCTGCCTTACTTCTTCTATCTGGGCGGCGAGGAAAAACCGCTGCTCGAGCAGACCCGGGCGCTGGATCGGGCCAAGGGCACGCAGGTGCCGTTCTTCGGCTACGTGATGGACCTGGCGAAGCTGTCGCAGCATCACCTGTCGTGGCTCGCTGAGCAGGCCTACCGCTTGGAACGCGCCGCGGTGGGGCAGGTTCGGCCGGAGGTGACGCGCTACTTTGAAAGCCTGGGCTGCCTCATCGCCCGCCGCGATGAGATGAATAGAGGGTAGGGGGCAGGCGCAATAGCTCGCCCCCAACGGGGGCGCGGCTAAGGTCAAGCGTCGGAAAAATCATCAATCTCTAGAGCTCTTGATCGACTTATGGAAGCCGTCAGTCACATGACTGCTCAGTTGTCGCATCGCCCTGCTGCGGGGCCTTGGCCGCGCGTGACGCTGGCGGGGGTGGCGTTTGACGCGGTGACGGAGCCGCAGTGCGTCGGGTGGATCATGGATCAGCTTGCCGCGGGCCGGGGGGGATGGGTGATCACGCCGAACCTGGACCATCTGCGCCGCGCCCAGCGGGACCAGGAGTTCCGCAGGTGGCTTCTGGAGGAGGCGGACCTGGTGGTGGCGGACGGGATGCCGCTGGTGTGGGCCAGCCGGCTCCAGGGCACACCGTTGCCCGAGCGCGTGGCCGGCTCGTCGCTGGTGTCCACGCTGGCGCAGGCCGCGGCGGGGGCAGGGCGTTCACTGTTTTTGCTGGGCGGGTCGCCTGGCGCCGCCCAGGCCGCTGCTGAGGTGCTGCGGTCGCGTTATCCGGGGTTGATCATCGCGGGCACCGCCTGCCCGCCAATAGGTTTTGAGAATGATCCGCAACAAATGGACGAATTACGCCAGATGTTAAAGGAGGCAAAACCCGATATCGTATATATGGCCTTGGGCTCGCCCAAGCAGGAGCGGTTGATCCGCCTGCTGCGGGGTGAGCAGCCCGGGGCCTGGTGGCTGGGGGTGGGGATTAGCCTCAGCTTCCTGTGCGGGCAGGTCCGGCGGGCTCCACGGTGGATGCAGCGGGTGGGTCTGGAATGGCTGCACCGGCTGGTCCAGGAGCCGCGACGGCTGGCCCGACGATACTTGCTCGATGGCATCCCGTTTGCCCTGTACCTGCTGGGCGGCGCAGCCCTGCAGCGGGGACGCCGCTTGAAGGCCAGGCGGCGCGAGGTCAGCCAGCCGGGAGCGAGCTGACCCGCTGCCCGCTGGCGGCCGTTGTGGAAATTTTTGCGGCCCCGGAAAGCTTTGCCTTACCGGGCCTTTTCCGGCAGATACTTCCGGGGGATGCTTCCGGAGGTGCTTTTCCGGGTGCTTCCGGGGGTGTTTCCCAGGGGTACTTTCGGGGGCCGGGGAACCGGGGAGGCAGTTCTGGCCTCCGGGTTTCAAAGCTGGTTTGAGGTTTGCCGCCGGGCTGGCTGTGCCGGTGGCCCAAGACGGGTGGATGTGTTCCATGCCGGTGGACTCCTCAGCGCCTGAAAGTGTGTCCTTGTCGCGGCCGCTCCAGGCCCGATGGGCTCCGCAACAGGGGAAGGCGATTGCTGCGCTTCGGGCGGTGGTGCTGCTGGCCGGCTCGGTTCGGCCGACGCAGCTTCGCAAGGCGATCGGCCGGTTTGTGCTGGAGCTGCCGGTGGACCCGCAGCGGACCATCCTGGATAGCTGGCTGGAGCAGGCTACAGCGGTGGTGGAGTATTTCGGCCTTCAGCGGCTGCCGCTGCGCATCATGATCGACCACGCCACGCCTGCGCCGCGCCGGGATATCCCCGCAGGCCCCGTGGAGGCGCGCATCGAGCGCGACCCGCTGGAATACCGCGGCACCGGCGGCCTGCTCAGGGATCTGGCCGGTCAATATCAGGAGGACGACCTGATCCTCGTGGCCGACGCCGCCCAGGTTTTGCTTGAGCCGTTGGCAGTTCTGGTGGATCGGTTAGCAGCCACGCCCGGCGACGTGCGGATCCTGACCCTGCCCGACGGCACGCCCTGCGGGCTGATGCTGGTGCGCTGCGGCTGCCTGCGGTCGATCGCCCGAATCGGGTTCGTCGACCTGAAGGAGCAGGCCCTGCCCGCCATCGCCAGGGAGCATGACGTGCGGGTGGCGCGCTACAGCCGAACCACGGGCATGCCCATCCGCACGCTGGCTGGATACCTCGACGCCCTGCGGGCCTATCATCAGCGCCTGCGTGGACAAGGCGCCGACGGGGGCCCGCCCGCTGAGGAGTGGCGGCCCACGTTCAGCCTCGTGGAATCCGGCGCGGTGGTCGACCCAGCCTCGGTCATCCACGATTCGGTCGTGCTGGCCGGCGGCAGGGTGGAGGCCTCCGCGGTGGTGGTTCGATCGGTGGTCTGCCCAGGCGGGTGGCTGGGGCCGGGACGGTTCGCGGTGGATCGGTTCGTCACCCACTCGGAAGTCCGGGTGCCGACCCACTAGGGCAGCTTGAGCGTAGACCAGCATAGATCCGATTGAGTCGGCAGGAAGCGGCCCCGGATGGCTCGTCGCTGAGTGGGCAAACGTCAGCGGCGCAAAGCCTTACGGGAAAATGGAGGGATCGGGTGGGGTTGTCATTACCTGGCAGACGGGTTCGCAGTGTCTGGAACCGCTGGCGACTGACCAGCGGGCTGGCATTGGTCTGCCTGGGCCTGGCGGTCACTTACCGGCCTTGGCTGGACATGATCGACGTGGCGCTGACGAACCCTGATGCGCGGTACATCCTGCTGGTGCCCGCGGTGTCAGCGTGGCTGATCTGGGTGCGTCGGCAGCGGCTGCGGCTGTGCCAGCCCAGGGGCACGATGATCGGCCCCGCGGTGGCGCTGGCGGGCTGGCTGATGCTCTACCTGGGCGCGCAGAACGGCCTGACGTCCCTGTGGCACGCCGGCGGCCTGGTGGTGGTGCTCGGGTGCGTCCTGGCGGTGGTGGGGTGGGACGCGGCCAAGCGGTTCCTGCCGGCGTTGGTGATCCTGGTGCTATTGATCCCGCCGCCTTTGGCGCTGCGCCAGCGGCTGGCCCAGCCGCTGCATGAGTTCACGCTGGACCTGACCTGGACGGTCTGGCGGCTGCTGGGCATCAGCGTGGAGCGGTCCGGGGGGGTGCTGAGCGTGGGCGGCACGGAGGTGGCGGTGTCGGAGGCCACCGGCGGGCTGCCGATGGTGCTGGCGCTATTCCTGGTGACTTATGCGCTAGCCTTCGGCAAGCCGCTGCGAGCTTCGGTCCGAGGCGTGCTGCTTTTGCTGACGCCGTTGACGGTGGTCCTGTGCGGCATGGTGGGCGTGCTGGTGACGGTGTGGGCGTTCGGGCATTACCCGCAGCAGGGGGCATATCACCTGCTGGAGTTCAGCCGGTGGTGCGCTTTGGCCGCGGCGCTGATGGTGTCGCTGGGGGCGTTGCGGCTTTTGGTGTGGGCGTCGGTGCCGGTGGGCTACTACACGCTGGCGCAGGATTAAACGCCGGGCGGTCGGCGTTGGATCGAGGTGGACGGTGAGCAGGCTCAAGCCGGTTCGGAACGTGGCGGCACCGTTTTTGACCCTGCTGGTGCTGGGGGGCATCGGCTGGCAGCAGGGGGCCTGGCCGTCCAGGCAGCCCGCGGCGCAGAGCCGCCCGTGGCTGGACCAGTTGGCGCAGGCGATCCCGCTGACGCAGCAGGGGTGGGTGTCGCGTGAGGTGGCGCCTCTCCCAGCCGCGGCACCGCCTTTGGGCCGGCTGCGGGTGGTTTGCCGGGAGTATCAGCACATCGACAGCGGCTGGCGGCTGACGCTGACGATGGTGCTGGCTCAGGACCGCCTGGACCTGGCCAGCTACGATCCGCCGAGGTGGTACGCCTCGCAGGGATGGAAGCAGGCCTCGGCTGCGCCGGCGCGGCTTCAGAGCAAGGCAGGCACGGTGCTGGCCAGGGAATACGAACTGGCGCGCGGGGGGGCGGGCCAGCCGATGGAGGAAGCGGTGGTGATCGGTTTTATTGTGTTACCGGACAATAAGCTGCTGTCCTGTGTGGGGGACATGTCCCGGGCCGATCAGTCGCCGGCGAACCGTTGGCGGGGGGCGGCGATGGTGCAACTGATGTTTCCAGCAAGGGTTCCGCCGCATCTGCGTCGACAAATCGCCGCCACCCTGACCGCTGCACCGATTTTGACGATACAAGAGGGGGTCCGTTCGGGAGATCAGTCATGAGTCATGATTTACCCGCGCCTCTCCACGCCCCCCACAATAGCAACGCTGTGGTGTTGCTGGCGGACGCTGATGAGCCGGTCGAAGCTCAGCCCAGCACGCCACGATCCGGGCGGTCGATCCTGGCGCTGTTGCGAGGCCGCTACCATTGGGCTGTCATCCTGGCGCTGCTGTTTGGCGTGCCAGCGGGCATTGCCGGCTATTTCTATGTCCAGCCGATGTATATGAGCGTCGGCCAGATCCGCATCAACCCCGATCCGCGCGCCGCCTTCGAGGGCGTGGGCGACAGCGGGGTGCCGCCTTATTTCGATTCCTACATGGACGTTCAGGCGGCGCGCCTCTACAGCGAGCCGGTGGTGTCCGCGGCGCTGCAAAGCGAGGCGTGGCAGCGCCTGCGGCCGGGCGAGGTGACCGATTCGGACATCCGCATCTTCACCCGCAAGATGGACGTGGAGCGCGCCAGGCGGGGCCAGACCATCGACATCGCCTACGAGGATAAAGACCCCATGGTC
>DASVCG010000061.1:0-7473 GCA_036381755.1 Phycisphaeraceae bacterium
GGCGGCCCTGGCGGCCGCGGGATGATCGGATCGTTGGCTGGGTTGGTCCTCCGCTCGGGGCTACGCCCCTCGCTTCGGCCCAACCCAGCTCATCCACCGGAGACTGCCTGATCAAATGTGCGCAACTTGACGGACACTACCCGGACACTACCCGGCTGTCGCCATAGAGCCATGTGCCGTAGGTGTTGCCGACGACGTGAAACCAACCGTGCCACCCAGCGCCAAGATAGGTGGAGGTCCGCATGAGGAAAAATTAACCGGAGGCGCAGAAAAAAAGAAGCCTTTCGAAGAAATCGTTCATCAAAAAAACATCAAAGAAATCGTTCAATCGTCATAAAAAAAGCCCACGTACTGGAGTACGTGGGCTTCACGGTTCAATCAAAAGTCATCCGTCAATCAAATCATGGGTCAATCAAATCATCCGTCGATCAAGTTATCCATTCGATCGACTCACCGATTTCACCGATTCGATCAACTCATCGATCCGATCCATTTACCAATCCGATCGATCCATTGATTCGATCAATTCCTCCGGCATGGTTTAGTAGTCCATGTCGTCCATGCCGGGCGAGGGGGCGCCCTTCTTGTCCTTCTTTTCCTTGATTTCCGACACGACGGCGTCGGTGGTCAGCAGCAGGCCGGCGATGCTGGCGGCGTTCTGAAGCGCCACGCGCTCGACCTTGGTGGGCACCAGCACGCCCATCTTGATCATGTCGCCGTACTCGCCCGTCAGCGCGTTGAAGCCGTAGTTGGCGTCCTTGCTCTGCTCGACGTTCTGGGCGACAACGGAGCCGTCGTGCCCGGCGTTCTCCGCGATCTGCTTGACGGGAGCGACGACCGCCCTGCGGACGATATCCACGCCGATCTTCTCATCGCCGGTGAGGTCCTTGATGCTGTCCAGCGCCTTGCGGGCCCGGAGCACCGCCACCCCGCCGCCGGGCAGGATGCCCTCCTCCACCGCGGCGCGGCAGGCGTGCATCGCGTCCTCGACGCGGGCCTTCTTCTCCTTCATCTCGCTCTCGGTGGCGGCGCCGACGTTGATCTGCGCCACCCCGCCGGCGAGCTTAGCTAACCGCTCCTGGAGCTTCTCGCGGTCGTAGTCGCTGGTGGTCGTCTCGATCTCGCGCTTGATGGCCTCGATGCGGCCCTTGATGGCCTTGGAGTCGCCGGCGCCCTCGATGATCGTGGTGTTCTCCTTGTCCACGACGATCTTCTTGGCGCGGCCCAGGTCGGTGAGCTCAAGCTTCTCCAGGTCGATGCCCAGCTCTTCCATGATGGCCCGCCCGCCGGTGAGCGTGGCGATGTCCTCGAGCATGGCCTTGCGCCGGTCGCCGAAGCCCGGGGCCTTGACGGCACAGACCTTCAGCACGCCGCGCAGCCTGTTGACCACCAGCGTCGCCAGCGCCTCGCCCTCGACATCCTCCGCGACGATCAGCAGGCTCCTGCCGCTCTCCGCGATCTTGCCCAGGATGGGGATCAGGTCCTTGGCGGAGCTGAGCTTCTTCTCATGCACCAGGATGTAGGCGTCCTCCAGCACGCACTCCATGCGGCTCATGTCCGTGACGAAGTGCGGCGAGAGGTAGCCCTTGTCGAACTGCATGCCCTCGACCAGCTCGACGGTGGTCTCCAGGCTCTTGCCCTCCTCGACGGTGATCACGCCGTCCTTGCCCACCTTGTCCATCGCGTCGGCGATGATCTGGCCGATCTGCGCGTCCTGGTTGGCCGAGCAGGTGCCCACCTGGGCGATCTCCTTGGAATCGGAGACCTTCTTGGACATGCGGCGCAGCTCCTGGACGATGGCGTCCACGGCCTTGTCGATGCCGCGCTTGATCTGGTTGGCGTTAGCGCCGGCGGTGATGTTCTTAAGGCCCTCGGTGAAGATGGCCTCGGCGTAGATGGTGGCGGTGGTGGTGCCGTCGCCGGCGTCCTTGGAGGACTTGGAGGCGACCTCCTTGACCATCTGCGCGCCGATGTTCTCCAGCGGGTCCTCGATCTCGATCTCCTTGGCCACGGTCACCCCGTCCTTGGTCACCGTGGGCGAGCCGAAGGACTTCTCCAGGATGACCACCCGGCCCGAAGGCCCCAGCGTGGTGCGCACGGCCTTGGCCAACTTGTGCACGCCGCGGCGGATGGCCTCGCGCGCCTCGGCATCGAACTTGATCGTCTTGGCTGCCATAACGTCTGTCTCCCTTACGCTCGGTTCAGCTTGCTTGAATCATGAAAAACGTCCCAGGCGCCCCGGAACCCCCGGAATCGGCGCGCCGCGGCTCACTCGACCACGGCCAGCACCTCATCCTCGCCCAGGACGACGTACTCCTTGTCGTCGATCTTGACCTCGGTGCCGCCCCACTTGCTCAGCAGGATCGTGTCGCCGGCCTTGACCTGGAACGGCGCCCGCTGGCCGTTCTTGAGCAGCCGGCCCTGGCCCACCGCCACCACCTTGGCCTGCTGGGGCTTGTCCTTGGCGGTTTCGGGCAGGTAGATGCCGGACTTGGTGCGGGTTTCCGGCTCCAGCCGCTGAACCAGGATCTTGTCGCCCAGGGGTCTGACCTTCATCGCGTGCTCTCCTTCTTGTTCCTGTGCTTGCAGGTTTTTAGATACCTGACGTTGCTCCACCTTGATCCCATCAACCCGCATGCAGCGGGGTTTAAGCTTCGGTTAGGCCCGGCCCAAGTCCCCCCGGCCGACGGGGCGATTGGGAAGGCCGGGCCAAGGTCGGCCAACCGCCCGCGTAGCGGCGATCCACCAGCCGGCGGATCACCTCCAGCAGCGATTCGATCTCCACCGGGCGGTTGACCACCGCAAACGCGCCCAGGCGCAGCGCCTCGTTGAGGCACCGCTGAACCTGCCGCTGGCTCAGCCCCCCGTCGCTGACCACCACCACCGGCGGATACGTCGGCAGGCGGCGCAGCAGCTCCAGGAGCCACAGCCCGCCCGGGTAGGACGCCCTCCCCGCGGGCTGGTGCGGGTCGCCCGCTGGGGTCAGCAGGTCCACCACCGCGGCATGGATCTCCAGTCGACTGGCCAGATCCAACGCCTCCCGGCCCGTCCGCGTCAGGAAAGCCTGCACCCCCATCGGCTCCAGCAGCCGCGGAAGCTGCTGCGTCCAATGCTCCACGGCGTGCTCCCGATCTTCCGTCAGCAGCACGTTAAAACGGGCAGACACCTCCCGTGGAGGCACATTCACCATGGCGGCCGACCATCCTGCAAGGGCGATGCCGAATCTCCCTCAGCCGCCTGTATGATAGCAAACCTTTGATTTTCCTGATCTTAGGCAACCTAAACGGCATGTTGGGGGCGTTCCGGCGACCCCGGTGCCTGTCGCCAGGGCCGCCCGTCTTGGCAGGCCAGGTGCCGATTTGGCAGCCGCTGCCCGCCGATGAAACGGACCTTTATAGCAGGCCCCGGCAGCAAAGGCTATCGAAGAAAAATAGACGGCAGCCTCGCGGAATGGGCAGACGCCAGCGGGCAGGCGGCAGGCTCCTCAGTCCTCGAACCGCCAGTCCAGGATGGTCTGGACCACGATGTCCAGCATTTGCGTCAGCACGTCGTGCGGCATCGCGGGGATGGGCATGAGCACGATCACGTCGCCCAGCGGGCGGAGGATCACCCCCTTGGCCCGCATGGCGGCGCAAATCTGCGCGCCGGTGCGGCGGGCGAAGTCGAAAGGCTGGGCGGTGGTCCGGTCCCGGCCCAGTTCGATGCCCACCATCACGCCCCGTTGACGCACGTCCAGCACGTGCGGGCAGTCGCGCAGCAACTGGAGCTTCTCGCGGATGATCGCGGCGCTTTGGTTGACGTGCGCCAAAAGATTCGTCGATTCGATCAGCTTCAGCGACGCGATCCCCGCGGCGCAGGCCAGGGCGTTGCCCGTGTACGTGTGGCCGTGGTAGAGCGTTTTCCGCTCGTGCGGCTCGCCGGTGAAGGCGTCCTCGATCTCATCCGTCGCCAGCGTGGCCGCCAGGGGCAGGTAGCCGCCTGAGATCCCCTTGGCCAGGCAGAGGATGTCGGGCTCGACGCCCTCGTGCTCCACCGCGAACAGCTTGCCGGTGCGGCCGAAGCCCGTGGCCACCTCATCAGCGATGAGCAGGACGTTGTACCGCTTGGCCAGATCCGCCACGCTGCGCACGAAGCCGGGCGGCTGGCAGATCATGCCCGCAGCGCCCTGCATGACGGGCTCGATCACCACCGCTGCGGTCTGATCGGCCTGCTGCTGGAGCAATCGCTCCAGTTCCGCCAGGCAGCGGGCCTTGAGCGTTTCCATCAGCGCGGGGTCTTCGCTGGGCCAGGCGTCGGGGGTGCGGTCGAGGAAGCCGGGCGCAGCCCGGCAGGCGTCGGGGGCGGGGAAGGCGGCGACGGGGAAGACCATCGACAAAAACGGCTTGTGGAACAGCTCACTGTAGCCCACGGACATGGCCCCGGTCGTGTCACCGTGATAGGCCCCGCTTAGGCCGATGAAGCGGTTTTTTTGCGGCTGACCGCGGTGGTGCCAGTATCCCACCGCCATCTTGAAGGCCACTTCCAGCGCGGTAGCGCCCGCGTCGCTGTAGAAGACCTTGTTCAGCCAGCCGGGGGCGCGCTGGGCGAGCATGGCCGCCAGCTCGATGCTGGGCGGGCAGGCCAGCCCCAGCAAGGTGGAGTGGGCGATTTTGTCGAGCTGGTCGCGGACAGCCTGGTCGATGGCCTCGACGCGGTGACCGTGGACGTTGCACCAGAGGCTGGAGACGCCGTCGATGTAGCGGTTGCCCTGGGTGTCGATGAGGTAAGGCCCCTGGCCGCGCTCGATGATCAGCGGGGGCTCCTGACGCCATTGGCGCATGGGGGTGAACGGGTGCCAGACGTGGGCGTGGTCCAGCGCCGCGAGGCGCTGGCTGGCGGGGTCCAGGGGGGTGGGGGAGCAGGTCAACGCTTGAGCCATCTGCTATAACTGCGTCGATCAACAAGCCGGGCTGACGGATCGGCCGTCGAGCGGCGCCGCGGGGGGCGGGCGCCCCATTAACCAGGTTCAGGCCCGGCCATGCTAGCCGAATCGCCGCTTGGACGTCCAGCAACCCGCCGCAGGCTGACTGGGCCGTCGCCTTTATCCAGGCGGCCTATCATCCAGGCATCCAGCGGGCCGCTGGGCCGATGAGAGGGGGCCTCGATGAAGCTTACGGTGGTCATCCCGGTTTATAACGAAGCCCAGACGATCCAGGAGATCGTCCGCCGAGTGCAGGCGGTGCAACTGGACTCGGTTCAGAAGCAGATCATCCTGGTGGACGACTGCTCCACCGACGGCACGCGCGAGCAATTGGCCCAACTGGCCCAGCAGCCGGGCATCCGCGTGCTCTACCACGAGAAGAACCAGGGCAAGGGCGCGGCGCTGCGCACCGGCTTTGCCGCTGCGGAGGGCGACCTGGTCATCATCCAGGATGCCGACCTGGAATACGACCCGCGCGAATACCCCAAGCTCGTCCAGCCGATCCTCGACAACCAGGCCGACGTGGTCTTTGGCTCGCGGTTTGCAGGCGGGGAGTCGCACCGGGTGCTCTATTTCTGGCACTCGGTCGGGAACAAGGTGCTCACGCTTCTGTCCAACGCCTTCACGAACCTCAATCTCACGGACATGGAGACCTGCTACAAGGTCTTTCGCCGGGAGGTGATCCAGTCGATTCAGATCGAGGAAAACCGCTTCGGCTTCGAGCCGGAGATCACCGCCAAGGTGGCCAGGCGCGGCTGGCGGATCTACGAGGTGGGCATCTCCTACGCTGGGCGGACCTACGAAGAGGGCAAGAAGATCAACTGGAGGGACGGGGTGCGGGCGATCTGGTGCATCCTCAAGTACAACCTGTGGAAGCGAGGGGGAAGCGGCCCGCGCCTGGACGCGCATCGAGCGGGCCAGACGGAGGCGGCGCCTGCTGAACAAGGCGTGGGCGTTGGGGGCCGCAATGGGGGGTGAGGGCGGCGATGCGGGCCAGCGGGACAGGGGGGAAAGCGTTGGACATCAAGCTCCAGGAGCAGAGCCAATCGCTGCGCACGTCAGCCGCGATGCCGCTGCGCTGGTATCGGTGGTGGGTGCTGTGGGCGGCATTGGCGGTGGTGGCTGTCCTTGCTGCGCCGTCGATCTGGTCGATGGTGCCGGCCTATGAGGACCACCTGGGCGAAAACTATCAACCGCTCCGGGCGTTGAAATTCTTTCACAGCCGGGGCACCGCTTTTCACAAATACGGCCCGATGAACAATTTCCTCCTGGCGCCGGGCTATGGTGCTTCGCTTTTGTATTGGCGGCTGATCGGGCAGTTCCAAAGCCCCGCGGAGGCTTTCCCCTACGGCTTTGCGCGTCCCCTGGAGCAGTTGACCTTCCTGATCGTGCAGGGGCGCATCGTGGTGCTGGGGCTGAGCCTGGCGATGCTGGGCCTGCTGGTGATGAACCTGCGGCTGATCACGCCGCGGGGGCCGCTGATCCTGGCGGGCTTTTTGCTGAGCATCGGCACCGATTACGCCGCCGCGGTCAGCTTCGCCAACACCCGGCCGGACGGCCCGATGCTCGCCTTTTGCGCCGCGGCGCTGGCGGTGTACCTGCGCATCGTCTACCTGGGCCTGACGCCTCGCCGGGCGCTGGCCCTCTCAGCCCTGGCGGTGTGCGCCATCAGCAGCAAGGAGCTGGCCGGGCCGGTCTGGGTGCTGCCTTATCTGGGGCTGGGCTGGGCGCAGTGGCAACAGTCGCGCCACGATCCGCAAGACCGCCGACGGTTCTTCCAATCCGTCAGCGTGGCCCTGGTCACGGGCGTCGCGGGCTACGCCCTGCTCAACATCGTCTACGCGCCGGGCACGTGGTGGCAGCGGATGCAGTTCTGGCTGGTGGGCGTGGGCAAGGACAGCGCCGTCTGGGGCGGCGAGCTGACGACCCCCAGCGGCAGCGTGTGGGGCTATCTGGGCCAGATCGGCACGAGCCTGCTCAACAACCTGGGCCCCGCGGGCAGCGTCGCGGCGGTGGCGGCGATCGCGGCGATATTGATGCTGCGCCCCCGCCGATGGGTGCTGCTGAGCCTGCCCTTCCTCAGCCTCATGGCGCTGGGCCTGGTGCCGATGGGGTACGTGGCGGACCGCTTCTACACCCTGGCGGCCCTGACCTTGACGCCGATGATGGTGGCGGGCCTAACCGCTGCGTGGGAGCGGTTAGCGCAGCCAAGATCGCGGCAAGCGCTGGCTGCGGCGCTGGGGTTAGCGGTCGCGGTCAACCTGCTCTGGGGCACGTTCGCCTGGCACTATCTCGACATGAACTGGCTGCGCGTGGCGGAGCGGGAGGTTCATGCGCGGGTGGAGCCTGACACGCCGGTGTATCTGCTGGCGCTGCACCGCCACGTGCCGGGCAAGAGCCGCCTGGAGGCGCAGGGCTATCAACTGGACCCGCGCCCGCTTCAAGCGATTGTCGACGCCCCTGCGGACCAGCGCCCGGCATGGGTTCTGGCGGAGCAGGGCCAGCTCCAGTTC
>DASVCG010000062.1:0-2465 GCA_036381755.1 Phycisphaeraceae bacterium
GGCGGCCCTGGCGGCCGCGGGATGAGCGAATCGTTGGCTGGGTTGGTCCTCCGCTCGGGGCTACGCCCCTCGCTTCGGCCCAACCCAGCTCATCCACCGGAGACTGCCTGATCAAATGTGCGCAACTTGACGGACACTACCCGGACCAGCCGTAGCGATGGGTTGCGTTCCCGCCCGAGTCGTGGAGCATCGCACCTGGCATCGGTCTTGAGGATCAGCCGGGCTGAAGCAGCTCACCAGCGGCACCTTTTTTCATCCATCCAGCCCCTTGAGGGCAATAGCCGCTTGGCCCGTGACGTTATGATGGTGACACAGCGGACGGATCTCCCGGTTTGTCCGGTTTGACCTGCGCGGCCTGCAAATCTCACCCTGCACAGCAGTTATCAAGGTCCGGGGGAGAATGGGCCGGGGTGGGGCATTGTCTGGAAGCCAGGGCGGGCAGCTTGCGGGATTTATTGATAACACGGGGCGGAGCAGGGGTTTAAGCTTAAGTCGGCATTGGGTGGGTTCTTTCTGTGGGTTGGGGTAGGGCTTGGTGGGCGCCAGGAAGGCGGCTGGAGAGTTGAGGGATCGGTGAGGCTTGAACCCAACGGAGAATCGGCTGCGCAGTGGGGAGCGACCGCCCAGGAGCGGAGCGGTTGGGCTGCGCATGCGCAACGGCTGGGGGAGATTCTGGTTGAATCAGGCCGTATCACGCCGGCGCAGCTTCAGGAGGCCCTGGAGGAGCAGCGTCGCCAGCCGCGCCGATTGGGGCAGATCCTGTGCGAGCTGGGCTACCTGGAGCCTGCTGCGCTGACCGAGGCGCTAGCCCAGCAGGCGGGCTTGCCGCGCGTCGATTGGGAGTCCACCTCCGTCGACGCCGAGGCGGCCCGGCTGATCAACATGGAGCTGGCGACCAAGCACCGCGTGCTGCCCTATGCGCTGGTGGGGGAGCGGTCGCTTAAGCTGGCCATGGCCGACCCGTTCGACGCCGCTGCCCTGGAGGTGGTGCGCGTCTTCACGGGCAGGCGGATCGAGCGGGCGTACTGCCCCGAGCAGGAGCTGCTCGAAGCGGTGCGCAAGGTTTACGGCTCGAACGTGGCGCGGATGATCGCCGACCTGGGCCCGCCCCAGGACGCCGCAGACCAAAGCCAGCCCGAGTCGGTGCTGGAATTGCAGGAGCTGGCCCGCCAGCCGTCGCTGGTCAACCTGGTCAACCTCATCATCCTGGAGGCCGCCGAGGCCCGCGCCAGCGACGTCCACATCGAGCCTTTCGAAAAGACGCTGCGGGTCAAGTACCGCATCGACGGCGTGCTCCAGGAGATGCCGCCTCCGCCCCGGCACCTGTACGCAGCCATCGTCTCGCGCATCAAGATCATGGCGGGCATGAACATCGCGGAGCGGTTCGTCCCGCAGGACGGCCACTTCACCTTCCACACGCCCCGCGGCGCCCTGGACGTGCGCGTGGGCACGGTCCCCACCGTCTTCGGCGAGAGCGTGGCGCTGCGGCTTCTGGACCGCTCCGCAGGCCTGATCGACCTGGACCGCATCGGCTTCCCCCAGCACGCCTTCAAGCCCTACTGCCTGCTTTTGCAAAAGCCCCACGGCATCGTGCTGGTCACCGGGCCCACCGGCAGCGGCAAGACCACCACGCTCTACGCCTCGCTCAACCACATCTTCACGCCCGAAAAGAAGATCATCACCATCGAAGACCCGGTGGAGTACCAGCTCGACGGGGTGAACCAGATCCCGGTGAACCGCAAGCGCGGGCTGGACTTCGCCGGCGGGCTGCGGGCCATCCTGCGCCAGGACCCCGACATCATCATGGTGGGCGAGATCCGCGACCGCGAGACCGCGGACATCGCCATCCGCGCCGCCCTGACGGGCCACCTGGTGTTCTCCACGCTGCACACCAACAACGCCCCCGGCGCGGTGACGCGCCTGATCGACATGGGCGTGGAGCCTTACCTCCTGGCCGCGTCGCTGGAGGGGGTGGTGGCCCAGCGGCTGGTGCGGTGCATCTGCCCCGCGTGCAAGGAGCCGCATCAGCCGGCGCCCGAGGTGCTCGAGCGGCTAGGCCACCGCGCCGCCCAGGCCAGCCAGACCGCCTTTTACCGCGGCCGCGGCTGCCGGCAGTGCCGCCAGACCGGCTACACCAAGCGGATCGGCGTGTTCGAGCTGTTGGTCATGACCGACGCGGTCCGCCGCGTGGTTCAGCGGGGCGGCACGCAGACGCAGATCGCTGCTGCGGCCCCCGACTATCAGCCGATGCGCGAGCACGGCTACCAGCTTGCGGTCGCAGGCGTCACCACGCTGGAGGAGGTCATCCGTGTGACGCAGGACAGCCCCGCGGAGGAGGCCCTGGGGTCGGACTAGCGACAGGGGGGTAATCCATGAAGCGGGGAGCATCCCAGAGATAACGCCGGGGTGCTTTGGGTAGTGAGGGGGGCACTTCCGGGGGGCGGCGAACTTCCGGGGGGCGGAAG
>DASVCG010000063.1:0-5198 GCA_036381755.1 Phycisphaeraceae bacterium
GGCCGCCGTGATATGCCGCCGTAAGCGCCAGCTTCCCCGCCGACCGCGCATCGCCCGCCCCCGTCGCAAACGCCACGAACACCCCGCACATCCCCACGCAGTGCGGCGAGCCGATCAGGCTGGCGATCAGCACGCTCAGCAGCAAGGCGCTCGTCATGGCTGATCAGCCTCCGGCACAGACGCGGGCGCAGCAACAGCCTGATCCGCCTCGTGACGCTGATCCCATTGCAGCGCCCGGTTGTAATAGTCCGGCACGACCTGCCCGCCCGGCGCTCGCACCGCCAGCACCACCGCCACGACGCACAGCACCACCTCCAGCAGCAGCAGGCCCACGATCAGGCCCGGCCAAAGCCACACGCCCCGCGGCGCAGTGTCAGCCTGCTTCACCATCGTTGTCCTGCTGGTCATGGCGATCATGGCGATCGTTACCCTCCGCTGTTAGCGGGCCCACAAGCTGGCATTGCACCTGGTGCTCCGTTCCCTGATCGTCGGTCACACGCAGCGTCAGGTGATGCACGCCCTTGTCGAACGCCTCGCGGGGCAGCGACACCAGCAGCCCCACCGTCTGTTGAGCATCGGGCTCAACCACAAAGGGGTTCTGGCTCATCACCAGTTGCGCCCCGTCATCACCGACGATCGACGCCTCGTACGTCGCCGGCCGATCGCCGCGGTTGGTGATCCGCAGCCGCAGGGGATTGAGCACGCGCCCGTCCTCTGACTGCGCAAAAGGAATGCCGGGGCTGCGCAGGATCGTCACGTCCGCCGCGGATCGCCGCGCGAGCATGTAGGCCATCAGCGAGCCGATCACCAGCAGGATCGCCGGATAAAACACCACCCGCGGGCGCAGCCACCGCGCTGAGCCGCCCTCCATCGCCTCCTGCGAGGAGTAGCGGATCAAACCCGTCGGTCGGCCGATCTTGCTCATCACCGCGTCGCAGGCGTCGATGCACTGCGCGCAGCCGATGCACTCCATCTGAAGCCCGTTGCGAATGTCGATGCCGGTGGGGCACGCCGTCACGCACGCCTGGCAGTCGACGCAATCGCCCAGCGATTGACCTGCCGCATCGCTGCTGCGCCGCATCTTGCCCCGCGGCTCGCCGCGACGCGGATCGTAGCTGATGATCAGCGACCGCCGATCCAGCATCACCGACTGAAACCGCCCGTACGGGCACGCCAGCGTGCACATCTGCTCGCGGAAATAGCCAAAATCAAAGAGCATCAGACCCGTCGTGCCCGCCATCACCATGAACGCCACCGGGTGCTCCAGCGGCGAGCCCAGCACCCATTGCCGCAGGTTCTCCACCCCCACGAAATAGGCCAAAAACGTGTGTGCCAGGCCCGCAGACACCAGCAGATACAAAACGTGCTTAAGCCACCTGCGCCACCGCGCCGGCGGACGCGACGGCTTGCCGCCCCGACCCGTGGTCCCATCGCACCACCGCTCGATCGGGCGGAACACGAACTCCAGGTACACCGTCTGCGGGCACGCCCAGCCGCACCACGCCCGGCCCAACAGCGCCGTGAACAAAAAGATCAGCACGATCCACCCCACCAGCCCCAGCGCCAGCAGGATCGTGTCCGTGGGCAGGAACGTCACGCCCAGGATCGTGAACCGCCGGTGCACAATGTCCAGCAGGATCACCGGCTTGCCGTTGATCGACAGGTGAGGCAGGGCGACGAAGATGACGATCAGGGCCCAGGCGACGATCCGCCGCGCAGCCCAGAACCGCCCGCGCGCCAGGCGAGGCCACAGCCACCGCCGCCCGCCATCCTTCTCAAGCGTCGAGAGGACCTGGCCAGGCGGCTCCATCGTCGGAGACGTCGATGAGTGAGTGAGCAAATCCACAGCAGGTCAATCCGAATCACTCGCGGGCGCTTGGGCCGCATCAGCCGACCACGGCGGAATCTCCTGGCCCTCAGCACCCCGCGGGCCGGTCAGGTTCTTGCCGCGAAGCCCCGCGATGTACGCCGACACGGTCACGATGTCCGCCTCCGACAGCGCCGAGCTCCACGCAGGCATAGCGCCGTTGGCGGCGCCATCGGTCACAACCGTGACGATGTCCTCGATCTTCAACACGTTCTTGTAGTAGTCGTCGGTGAGGTTGGGCCCGACCAACCCCTCGCCCCCGCCCCCGTGGCAGGCGGCGCAGTAAGCGCGAAAAATCTTCTCCCCTTGCTGCTGGGCCTGGGCGTCGCTCATCAGCCTCAGCAGCGTCGGCGCATCGCCGATCAGCTCGCCTTCCGCCCCCGCCAATTGCGCATGCGCCTCGACGCTGGCCTGGTAAGCCTCCTCCAGCGTCTGGCCCAGTCCGCCGACGTGATAGAACACCCAATAAGCGACCGAAAACACGATGGTCGCCCAGAACAGACCCACCCACCAGCCCGGCATGGGGTTGTCATACTCGCGGATGCCGTCGTACTCGTGCTCCAGAACGACCGGTTCGGTTGGTTTGGTGTCGCTGCTCATGGCTTTGATCTTTATCGCGGGGCCGATTCGTCCCGCGCCTCATCCTTCCCCAGCGGCGCCAACGGCCCTTCCTCCAGCGGCAGCCGCGCAGCCTGGTCCATCCGGCAGCGAGGCTGCTGCCACGCCCAGACCACCACCGCCAGAAACGTCAGGAAAAACAGCACCAGCGCCGCCTGCGCGTAAATGCCCAGCCCGCTGCTGGAAACCACCTCAGTCAGCATTGGCCACCCCCTGGCCCGCAAGGGCCGGCTCGCTGGAAGTCTGCGAAGCCTGCTGCGACGTCTGAGCCGATGCGTCGTCAGGCGATTTCATCAAATCGGTGCCCAGCCGCTGGAGGTACGCGATCAGCGCCACCACCTGCTTGTCCTCCAGCCCCTCGGGCCCGCCTTGCTGCACAATCTCCGCCGCGATCTGCCGCGCCTGCGCCTGGGCCAGCTCCACCGCCTGCTCCTGCTCCTGCTCGCTGTACGGCACGCCCAGCACCGCGTTGGCCCGCACGCCCCGCGCCAGTTGCTCCCAGTCGATCGGCTTCTCCAGCAGCCAGGCGTACGAAGGCATGATGGAGCCGGGCGTCACGTCCGAAGGGTTGCGGAAGTGCAGCACGTGCCATAGGTGCGATTTCCGCCCGCCCTCGCGCGCCAAGTCCGGCCCGATCCGACGCGAGCCCCACTGGAAGGGGCGGTCGTAGATGAACTCGCCCGCCTTGGAGTATTCGCCGTACCGCTTGGTCTCCGCCAGGATCGGCCGAATCATCTGCGAGTGGCAGTTGTAGCAGCCCTCCGCGACGTACAGGTCGCGCCCAGCCAGCTCCAGCGGCGTGTACGGCTTGACCGATGCGATCGTCGGCACGTTCCCCCGGATCACGAACATCGGGATGATCTCGAACAGCGACGCCACCGCTACCACGATCACCACCCACACCGTGAACCGGACGGGCAGGCCCTCCCACCGCCGATGCCAACGCAGGCTCACCCAGTGCTTCACCCTGCCGATCAGCCCCGCCCCCGCATTCGCCTCCTCCCGCGCAGGCTCATGGCTGTGCACCAGGTGCAAAGGCGCAGCAGTGTGGACCGGCTCCTCGTACGACGCGGGCCTCGCCAGCCACGTCCGCAGGAAGTTGTAGCCCAGCAGCACCACGCCCAGCAGGTAGCACCCCCCGCCGATCGCGCGGATCCAGTACATCGGGATGACAGCCAGCACCGTCTCGATGAAGTCGGGGTACATCAGCCGGCCGTCCTCGTCCATCGCCCGCCACATCAGGCCTTCCGTCAGCCCCGCCACGTAGATCGCGATGATGTAGAGCAGGATACCGATCGTCCCCAGCCAGAAGTGCGCGTTGGCCAGCCGCTGGCTGTACAGCCGCGTCTGAAAGATGCGCGGCAGGAGCCAGTAGAGCATGCCGAACGTCAAAAAGCCGTTCCACCCCAGCGCCCCCGAGTGAACGTGCGCGATCGTCCAGTCCGTGTAGTGGCTGAGCATGTTCACGGACTTGATCGACAGCATCGGCCCCTCGAACGTGGCCATGCCGTAGAAGGTCACGCCCACCACGAAGAACTTGAGCACCGGATCGGTCGCCACCTTCCGCCACGCCCCCCGCAGCGTCATCAGCCCGTTGAGCATCCCGCCCCAGGAGGGCATCCACAGCATCAGCGAGAAGATCATCCCCAGCGACGAGGTCCACTCCGGCAGCGCCGTGTAGTGCAGGTGGTGAGGCCCGGCCCAGATGTAGATGAACACCAGCGACCAGAAGTGAACGATCGAAAGCCGGTAGCTGAACACCGGCCGGTCCGCCGCCTTGGGCATGAAGTAGTACATCAGCCCCAAAAACGGCGTGGTCAGGACGAACGCCACCGCGTTGTGCCCGTACCACCACTGCATGAACGCGTCCTGCACGCCCGCGTAGATCGGGTAGCTCTTGAAAAGCCCCGCCGGCACGACCAGGTTGTTGAACACATGCAGCACCGCCACGGTGATGATCGTGGCGATGTAGAACCACAGCGCCACGTACAAGTGCCGCTCACGCCGACGCAGCAGCGTCATGAAAAAGTTGACCCCGAAGAAGCCCACCCACACCACCGCGATCAATAGATCAACCGGCCACTCCAGCTCCGCGTATTCCTTGCCCTGCGTGATCCCCATCGGCAGCGTCAGGGCGGCGCAGACGATGACCAGTTGCCAACCCCAGAAGTGCAGCCGGCTGAGCAGGTCGCTCCACATCCGCGCCTTGCACAGGCGCTGCGTCGAGTAGTAGACCGCTGCGAAGATCGCGTTGCCCGCGAACGCGAAGATCGCCGCGTTGGTGTGCAGCGGGCGCAGCCGGCCGAAGCTGATGTAGGGCAGCCCCAGGCTCAGGGCGGGGAAGGCCAGTTGCAGGGCGATCACCAGGCCCACGCTCATGGCCACCAGGCCCCAGATCAAGGTGGCCGCGGCGAACATCCGCACCACCGCGTCGTCGTAGGAGAACCGCTCCAGCACAGCCGGCCCGGCCCCGTCGGCCCGCCGTACAGCCGCCTCGCCTTCCTCCAATAAAGCCTCTCGGGAGCGGACCGCCAGGCTCTGATCGGTATCGCCCATCGCAACATCCCCTGGGCCGCCGCGGGCCCATAATTGATATATAATTACCTTAATACCTTTTAGTCTATTTTTGGGGCCCACAATCTACCGCCCCCGCCCCTGGAACGCAAGGAAGGTTGGATTTCCTCTTGGAAAAATTTAAAAAATGCCGCTGGGT
>DASVCG010000064.1:0-3082 GCA_036381755.1 Phycisphaeraceae bacterium
GGCGGGGCTGGTGTCGCTGGCGGGGCGAGGGGAGGAGTGGCTTCATCAGGCGCGGGATGTGCTGGCGGCGGACAACTTGCCCTGGCTGTACGCGAGCCTGGTGCTGATCAAGGCCCTGCACGAGCTGGGGCACGGCGTGGCGTGCAAGCGGATGGGCCGGCAGGAGCGCGTCAGCGGCGAGGTGCACACGCTGGGCGTGATGCTCCTGGCGCTGCTGCCGGTGCCTTACGTGGATGCCTCCAGCGCCTGGGCGTTTCGCAGCAAGTGGCGGCGCGCGGTGGTGGGCGTCGCGGGGATGTACGTGGAGCTGGCAGCGGCGGCGGTCGCTGCGGTGATCTGGTCGCGCACCGCGCAGGGCACAGCGGTTCATATCATCGCGCACAACGCGATGCTGATCGCGAGCGTTTCGACGGTGCTGTTCAACGCCAACCCGCTGCTGCGCTTCGACGGGTATTACATCCTCAGCGATCTGCTGGAGATTCCCAATCTCAGCCAGCGCAGTCAGGAATATTTGAGCTATCTGGCCAGGCGGTACGCGCTGGGCGTACGCCGAGCGGTGAACCCCGCGCAGGGGCGGTCGGAGCGGTTCTGGCTGGCTTTCTACGGCGTGGCGTCGAGCTTTTACCGCGTGGTAGTCGCTTTGGGGGTGGCGCTATTCGTTCTGGAGCGGTTCTTCTTCATCGGCGCGCTGCTTTTGATCGGCTCCGTGGTGGGCTGGGTGGTGCTGCCAATGGGCAAGATGGTGCGCTACCTGCTGACCGATGCGGAGTTGACCCGCGTGCGCGGGCGGGCGCTGGCTGTGAGCGGCGGCGCAGCGGCGTGCGTGGTTGTGTTGACGGGCGTTGTGCCGATGCCGCAGCGGGGGACGGCCCAGGGCGTGGTGGAGCCTCGCCAGTGGGCTGGCGTTTTCATGGGCGCGGATGGCTTCGTGCAGCAGGTGCTGCCTTCGGGCCAGCAGGTTTCGCCCGGCGGCGCGGTGCTGGTGGAGGCCCGGTCGGCGACGCTGACGGCCCATTTGGAGGAGCTGCGAGCCCGGCGCGACGCTGCTGAGGCGCAGTTCCGTCAGACGCGGCTGGTGAACGTGGCTGCGGCGATGGCCCTGGCTCAGCAGATCGAGGCATTGGATGGGCAGATCCAGCGCGCGAAGGAGGAGCAAGCGGCGCTGCGGGTCGAGCCGCCCCTGGCGGGCGTGTGGCTCGCGCCGGATTTGGAGCAGCGCGTAGGCGCGTACGTGCGGCGGGGCGAGCCATTGGGGGTGGTGGCCACGCTGGAGGAATTGGTGGTTCGCGTGGCGGCGGATCAATACCTGGGCCCGCGTCTGGCGATGGAGGCGGGCGAGGGGCAGGCGGTGCGGATGCGCATTGATGGCCAGCCGAGGTGGACGTACACGGGCGCGATCGAGCGGATTTTGCCCGCGGGGCAGCGGCGGCTTCCCTCGCCGGCGCTGGGTCGGCCCAGCGGCGGGGCGGTGGCGGTGTCGCCTGAGGCTGAAGCGGGCGACGTGACCGCGGAGCCGTTTTTTGAGGTGCGCATCCGTCCGGACGATCCGCCCGCGGGCGCTCCGCCGTTGCTGGCTGGACAGCGCGTCGTCGTGCGGTTTGAGCTTCCGCCTCGGCCGATGCTTGCGCAGGTGTGGCAGTCGCTGCGGCAGCTCATGCAGCGTCGGCTGCACATTTGAGGGAAACGGAGCTGGGCGGGTGTGATGAGCCAGGGGGTTGATCATCTTGCAGCGGGCGCGACGCTGTCTGCGGGGGCGGACGGGTTAGGTGTCTGGTGGCGGGCGCTGAGCAGAGCGCATCGGCCGCCCCCCTTGCCTCGCGGCCTGGATGCGGCCTGGCATGCGGCGGCGGGCTGGCTGATGCTCAAGCGGCCCCTCACGCGGCGGTATCTCAAGCTGGCGGATCGCGTGCTGGCGTGGGAGGGGCATTTTGCCGCGATGGGCTCCGATTCGCTGCGCGATGCGGCGGAGCAGATGCGCGGGCTGATTCGCCGGGGAAGGGATACGCTCCAGGACCGTTGCTGCGCGTTCGCTTTGGTGCGTGAGGTGGCGCGTCGGGAGCTGGGGCTGCTGGCGCACCGGGAGCAGGTGGCTGCGGCGCTGGCGATGGACGCGGGTCACGTGGTGGAGATGGCCACGGGCGAGGGCAAGACGCTGGCGGCGACGCTGCCGGCCACGCTTGCCGGCTGGCGCGGCAGGGGCTGCCACGTCATGACCGTCAACGATTATCTAGCCCGGCGCGATGCGCAGTGGATGGGCGGTATCTATCGCTTCTGCGGGCTTCGCGTCGGCTGCGTTACGCAGGAGATGGATGTGCCGCAGCGCCGCCAGGCCTACGCCGCGGACATCACCTACTGCACTCACAAGGAGGCGGCAGCGGATTTTTTGCGCGACCGGCTTGCGCTGGGCGGTCGGCAGCGGCTTTCGTCGGTGCTGCTGCGTGAGCTGGCTGGATCGGACGCGGGGGGCGCGCCGCAGCTCGTGATGCGCGGGCTGGAGCAGGCCATCGTGGACGAGGCCGACTCGGTGCTCATCGACGAGGCGGTGACGCCATTGATCCTCTGCGGCGATGCGCCCAACCCTGAGCAGGCCCAGGCGTACCAGGAGGCGGCGCAACTGGCGGCGGAACTGGAGGCGGGCCGGGATTACCGCGTGGATCATCGGTTCCGCCAGGTGGAGCTGACGCGGCGCGGGCGGCATCGATTAGCAAGGCTTTGTCAGGCGCGGTCGGGCGTCTGGGCGGGGGCGCGTCGGCGGGAGGAGTTGATCCAGCAGGCGCTGACCGCCAGGCATCTGTTCCTGCGCGATACGCATTACGTCGTGCAGGATGGGCGGGTGGTGATCGTGGATGAATCGACCGGCAGGCTGATGCCCGACCGCACCTGGCGCGACGGGCTGCACGCGGCTATTGAGGCCAAGGAGGGGCTGACGATCCGCCCGCCCAAGGCCACGCTGGCGCGCATCAGCTTTCAGCGGTTTTCCCGGCTGTATCGGCGGCTGTGCGGGATGACCGGCACGGCGTGGGAGAGCCGGCAGGAGCTGTGGCGGACCTACCGCTTACTTTGCGTGCGCATCCCGACGCAT
>DASVCG010000065.1:0-2072 GCA_036381755.1 Phycisphaeraceae bacterium
CGCTTGGAAACGGCGATGTTTCGCGCGATTCACCCGCACAGCCGGAGCTGGTGCAATGAAAACGCAGCAGACCCGATTCGCCCGATGGCATCCACGGACAGCTCTGCTGGTTTGCGCCTGGGCGTTGGTCGGGCCGCTGCACGCCGACGCGTTTGAGGTGAACGTGGCGGTGGATTTCGGTTTTGATCCCACCGATGCAACCAGCTATTTCCAGGCGGCGCTCGATTCGGGCGCCAGCCGGGTGATCGTGCCCGACATGGGCCGGCCCTGGGTCGTTCGGCCGCTGAACCTGCGCAGCAATCAGGAGATTGTGTTTGAGGAGGGGGTGGTGGTCGCGGCCAAGCCCGGCGCGTTCCCCGGCACGACCGACCGCCTGTTCACCGCGAACCATGTCAGCAACGTGAGCCTGATCGGCTACGGCGCGACGCTCCGCATGAACAAGGAGGAATACACCACCGGCGAAGGCCGGCACATCCTCGGGCTCTTCAGCGTCAACAACATGACGATCAAAGGCCTGACGTTCGCGGACAGCGGGGGCGACGGGATCTGGCTCACCGACGCCAAGTCGCCGGACTTCCCCACCTACAACGAGAACGTGCTGATCGAGGATGCGATTTTCGACAACAACCGCCGCCAGGGCATCAGCGTCATCAGCGCCAGGAATCTGGTGATCCGCAACGTCGTGCTGCGCAACACCAACGGCACAGCTCCATCCGCTGGCATCGACCTGGAGCCCAACAAGGCCAACGAGCGGCTGGAGGGGATCGTCATCGACGGGCTGGAGGTCGAGGGCAACGCGGGCAGCGGCGTGCTCGTCTTTCTGCGATACCTCGATGGCACATCTCACCCGGTTTCCATCGACATCCGCAACGTCAATGTCAAAAGCTCCGGCCAGCATGGCATCACGGTCGCCGGCTCGGGCGATGGGATGCTCGCGGGCCAGGTCACGATCCGCGACAGCCGCGTCGCCAACGTGGGCGGCGCCGGGGTTTACGTCTACGACCGCTCCGCGGATGAATTCTCGCTCCATTTCGAAAACATCGACATCCGGGACACCAACCTGGGCTATACGGGAACCCCCAGCCACCCCCTCGACACCCCGGCGCCGATCATGTTCTACCTGCGCGACGTCTACCCCTACGACGGGGTTCCCCGCAGCCAGGTCGGCGGCGTCACGTTCGACAACGTCTCCGTGCACGACGTGGCGGATCGCCCCTATCTGGCCTACCAGAACAACAGCAACAGCATGCCCTCGGTGGTGGTGGCGGGATTGACGGGTGCTGTCACCGTGCGCAACCCCTACGGTCTGACGCCGCCTGGCGTGAACCATTCAATCAACGCTGTGTGGCAATGGACGCCGTTTTTTCACCACCGGTTCACAGCGGATGAAGGCTTTGTGACAGGCCCAGCCACGGGGCAGCAAGGCTGGTATCGCCCCGACCGCTTCACCGGCGGCATGTACGAGATTGTCGAAGGCGGAGCGGGCGGCGCGCCGCAGTCCGCTGCGGTCGGCGGGATGATCAAGGTCACCTTCGACACCGGCGACGCACGCCTTGCCCGCGCGCTGGGGCCCGATCCCATGGATCAACCGCTGATCATCTCAGCCGACCTGGCGTTCAACCAGATCAGCAAAGACCTGGCCATCAGCGTGCTGGATATCACCGACGATGACGACGCCTTCACGGGCGTGTTCTTCGGGTTCCGCCGATGGGATGGCCGCGTCTACTTCGCCTACCGGGATGGCGAGCAGTACATGAACCTGGACACGCTGATCCTTCCCGACGCGGACACGTTTTACCGCTTCATGGTGACCATCGATCCGGCCTCGGCCACCTATTCGCTGATCGTTACGGATTTGCTGGGCGAAGTGCTCGGGGCGGTCAGTGGGGTCGAAGCGCGGCAGGGGGTCACGCAATACCAGTACGTCACGCTCAACGTGCTGGGCGCCTCGGCCGGCGACGCGCTGTATGTGAACCGCCTGCTGGCGGCGCCTGTTCCCGAGCCCGGCGCTGCTGCGGTGCTCGTGGGCGTCGGCGCGCTCACGCTCGCCCGGCGCTGCCGATGCTCGCGTG
>DASVCG010000066.1:0-3347 GCA_036381755.1 Phycisphaeraceae bacterium
CGGGTGCAGACGCACCTGCAAAGCGTCGCGCGGGCGTGCCAGGGCGAGCCGGACAATGGCCTGCGTCCGCCGGCTGTGCCCAGGCCCGCCTTCGACCTGATGCTGGGCAACTCGCAGGCGATGCGGCGGATCTACCAGCTCATCGCGCGCGTGGCGCCGACGGACGCGACGGTGCTGATCGTCGGCGAAAGCGGCACGGGCAAGGAGCTGATCGCGCAGACGATCCACGCCCGCAGCCGACGGCACCGCGGCCCGCTGGTCCCCATCAACTGCGGCGCCATCCCCGAGAACCTGATCGAGAGCGAGCTGTTCGGCCACGAGAAAGGCGCCTTCACCGGCGCCAGCCAGATGCGCCGCGGCGTGTTCGAGCGCGCGCACGGCGGCACGCTGTTCCTCGATGAAATCAGCGAGATGCCTGCGGACCTCCAGGTCCGGCTTTTGCGCGCCTTGGAGACCAACAAGATCACCCGCGTGGGCGGGGAGAAGGAAATCCCCATCGACACGCGCATCATCGCGGCCACCAATCGCCCGCCCGAGCAGGCTGTCGCCCAGGGCAAGCTGCGCGAGGATTTGCTTTATCGGTTAGCGGTTTTCCCCATCCACGTCCCGCCGCTGCGCCACCGCGATGATGATGTGGAGCTTCTGGCGCACCACTTCCTGGCTGTCTTCAACAAGAGCCAGGGGCGGGCCAAGCGGTTCCACCCGCTGGCGCTTCAGCGGCTGCGGGCGCACCCCTGGCCGGGGAACGTGCGCCAGTTGAGGAACGCGATCCACCGCGCCTACATCCTGGCCGACGCGGAGATCGGGCCGGACGATTTGCCGCCGCCGACCACTGCTGCGAACAAGCCGATCCACGGCGAGCTGAGGTTTCCGCTGGGCAGCCCCCTGGCGGACATTGAACGGCAGATGATCCTGGCGACCCTCGAGCATTTCAAAGGGGACAAGCGCCGAACCGCCAAGACCCTGGGCGTGAGCCTCAAGACGCTCTACAACCGGCTCAACGCCTATCGCGTGAACAACGGCTCATCCGCGGCGCAGCGCGTGGGCGCTTCGCGTGCCGGCCTGATGTGAGAGGACGGATCGAAGGAATCGCCCCGGCATGGATCACTCAAGCGGCGAGTCTTAGGCGCTGGGGATGTTCTGGGGCAAGGTGTGGCGCGGGGCGCGGGCCTCTAGCAGTTGCTCGAGCTGGGCGACGCGGTGGGCGTAGGTGTGCTCGCTCAGGACGCGGTGCAGCGCCGCCTGGCCGATGCGTCGGGCCTCGATGGGCGTCAGACTCATCAGGTGCTGGGCGACCTGCTGGACGTCGTGGGCCACCAGCACCTCTCGGCCCGGCTCCAGGAACAGCTCGATGCCGCGCCAGGCGTCGGTGATGAGGCAGGCCCCGGCGCCAGCGGCTTCGAAGATGCGCGTGGGCGGGGAGAAGCCGTAGCGAGCCATGCTCTGCCGGTTGACGTTGAGCACCGCCAGCGGCGTGCAGTTGAACGCGTTGTGGTCGCGGGTGTAGACGTGGCCGACGTAGTGAACGTTGGGCGGCAGGGGTTTGTCCGCCCACCCACTGCCGCCGAGCACGAACCGCCGACGGGGCATGCGGCGAGCGGTTTCGAAGAAAAACGCCTCCACCCGCGCCTCGCGGTCGGGCAGGCGGTTGCCCAGGAAGGCCAGGTCGCCCTTGAAGCGGTCGTCGGGCACGACGGGGAAATGCGTCGTCGGGTCCAGGGCGTTGTAGATGGGCACGCAGCAGCGAGCGCCCAGGCTCTGGTAGGCGTGGACGACCGGGTCGCCCCCGCTGTAAGTCAGGATCAGGTCGTAGCGGCGGATCAGGCTGGCCAGAGGATCAGCGGGGTTGCGGTGGATGCGGCCCAGCGTGGCTGGCGCATCGACATCCCAATAGATCACCAGGTTCGTGGGGCGCTTGAGCGACACGACGGCTTCTTCCAGCAATTCGTCGAACACGCCCACGCGGCTGGCCTTGATGATGACGTCGGCGTGTCGGGCCTCATCGAGGCAGCGGCGCACGCCCTCGGCATGATCGGTCGGATACACCACCACCCTGGCCCAAGGCGGGTCGTCCAGATCGCGGTGCTTCTGGCGGTCGTAGGCGTCGGGCTCGTAGAAGGTGACGCGGTGGCCGCGCTGGTGCAGCGCCCGGATCAGGCCGCGGTAGTACATCGCGGTGCAGTTCCAGTAGGCCGATACGAGGCTGGAGCCGAAAAACGCGATGCGGAACCGATCAGCCATGATGGGCTCCCTCCTGGAGCTAGGCGGCTGGCCGGTCGGGCTGCGAGCTGCGCACATCGAGCCCGAATCGGCGGCACAGCTCCATCAGATCGTCCACACGATGACCGCAGGTGTGGCGTTGATGAATCGTATGCAGCCCGTGCTGGGCCAGCCGGGCGGCCTGGGCGGGCTGATCCAGCAGTCGGTGGAGGTGCTGGGCCATTTCGCGGCTGTCGTGAGCGAGCAGGTAGTCCCGGCCGGGGGTGAACAGGTGCTCCGCGTCGTCCCAGGGCGCACATACCAGCGGCGTGCCGCACGCCAGGGCCTCAAACGGGCGGATGGTCGGGACGCCCGGCAGTTGGCTGGCGTAGCAGCTTCGCGGGATGTGCACGGCGGCGCGGTGTCGCGCCAGCACCTGGGGCACGCGATAGTTGGGCAGCCATCCGCTGTAGGCGATGCCCGCCTGCTTGAGCATTGCTAAGACATCGGGGGGATAGTGCACGCCGTACACCCGCGCCCGCAGCTTCAGGTCGCGCACGGGTCGGACGAGGAACTCCTCGATTTGCTGGGCGTGGTGGCCCTGGCCCCAGTTGGCGATCCAGACCACGTCGCCCTCGATGGGCTGATCGCGTCGCGGGTGGAAGAGACGTACGTCCGCGGCCTCGTGCCAGGTCCAGGCTGAGCGGGCCCAGTTATGGCTCAGGTACAGGTCGCGGACTACCCGCCCGCAGGTCAGCGCGCCGTCGTACGCTGACAGGCGGTAGCCGGCCATCGCCTCCGGCGCGCTGGCGGCGCGGTGATGGGTGTCGTGGAAAAGCAGCAGGCCGCGATGGTGATGAGCGTGGTGCTGGCCAAGCCAGGCGATAAGCTGAGGGTCGTTCCACTCGTGCGCGATCACGAGGTCGATTTCCTCCAGGGTTGCGTCCAGGTCGAGGCTATCCAGGGTGTAGCGTGTGCTGCGCAGGTGCGGGTAGGCATGGTAAAAGCCTTCCAACGCTGACACGCCGTGATCAGCCAGCAGGTGCTGCGTACTCCATGCGTTGACGGGCTCGAAGATGCGCACCTCATGCCCGCGGAGCATCAGCTCCGTCGCCATGCCGCGCAGGAAATGGGCGCTGCCGTGGTGC
>DASVCG010000067.1:0-3371 GCA_036381755.1 Phycisphaeraceae bacterium
GAAGGCGAAGGAAAACCCCGTTTTGGCGCGGACAGCCCATGTTTCGGGCCCGGGCCACAACACCGTTGTGCCCTCGCCGGACGGCACGGAACTGTTCGTGGTCTATCACGTCCACAAGAGCCTCAAGGGCGGCGGCGCGCGGGAGCTGGCGATCGACCGGCTCACCATCCTGGACGAAGCCGACGGCTCGGTGCGCCTCCGCATCGACGGCCCGACACGCGAGCCCAGGCCCATGCCCTCCGGCACAGCCCCCACAGCCCAGGCCGCTGCTCCAAGGAGCCAAGCCAGATGACAAACCTTCCGCTTGCGACCTTCCCGCTGAAGAATTGCGATGATGCGGGCTTGTCGCTCCCCATCCGCGCGCAACACGCCTTGCTGCGCCTTGCGCAGCGATGCGGCCTTTGGGATCGCGCCAAGAGAGCATCAGCAGGGCGTCTCACGCACCGCATGGGGATAAGTCCGCAACTGCGACGCGGGCTGTGGACGGGCCTGCTGATTCTGGCTTTGTTGCTGTGGCCCGCGGGCGTCAGCGCCCAGGTCTGGGAGGGAAAAGTTCGCGGCTCGTGGGTGCGCGATGGCGAGCCCGAGCCTGGCGATGTGGTCCTCGTCGAGCCGGGCAGGGTCTGTCAGATCGTCCTTGCTGATGACGCTCACTCGGCCGTCAGGCAGGCAGCCACCTTTCTTCGCAGCGATCTGGCTGCGCTCACCGGGGCTGAGGTCGAGATCGTCAACGCCCCCGTGGATGGGCGGGTTTCGATTCATCTGGTGACCCTCGGCGACGGGGCCGAGCTGCCCGCGGGCATTCAGCAAGATCAGCTTGAAGGGCAGTGGGAGGCTTATCAGATCCTCACCACCGGCGATGCGGTCTGGCTCGTCGGCTCCAACCCGCGCGGGACGGCCTTCGCTGTCTACACCCTCAGCGAGCGATTGGGCATCGACCCGCTGTACCTCTGGACCGGCTACACGCCCAAGCAGCGTCCGCGGTTGGTGCTTCGGCAGACGGACCACTTCGTCCCGCCGCCGACGTTCAAGTACCGCGGCATGTTCCACGACGACGAGGACATCCTCCCCCGCCCGTTCGAAGACAGCGGCTACCCGCTGCGCATCGGCGACGTGCCGCTGGCGTGGTACAAGCGGTTCTTCGAGACGGCCCTGCGGCTGCGGATGAACATGGTCGCGCCCTACACGCGCACGCACCGCCGATTCGAGGTGCAAAAGACCGCCAGCGACTGGGGCCTGTTCTACACCTCGCACCATTACGACATCCTGCTGAGCAACCCGTTCGGTTATCGCCGATTCCGCCTGGCGGAGAAGCGCGGCGTCAGCGGCGACTGGAACTGGTACACCAACGCTGACAACATGCTCCGGTATTGGCGTGCCGGCGTGGAGGAGAATGGCCAGCTCGACGCGATCTGGCCCGTCGGCCTCCGCGGCACCGACGACTACGCCTACCCCTTCCCCGAGGGCGCCAGCCCCCAGGAGCAAAACCGCGTCTTCCGCGAGGTGATCGACGCCCAGATCCGCATGACGCGCGAGCTGCTCCCGCCCGGCAGGCAACCGGTCTTCCACTTCACGCTCTACGGCGAGATGCTCGACAAATACCTGGCCGGCTCGTTCGACATGCCCAGCGATGTGATCATCGTCTGGCCCGACGACAACGACGGGCGGATGCGCGCGCTGCCTGGCAATCCGGGTCGCTGGAAGCACGGGGTCTACTACCACCTGGCCTATTACGGGCCGGTGGCCAAGCAGTCGATGCACGTGGTGCCGCCTGCGCGTGTGGCTCATGAGTTCAGGAAGATCGTCGACGCCGGCGCAACGCAGTTCATGCTGTTGAACGTGTCGGAGCTGCGCGAGTTCATCCGGGAGGCGCGGATGATCGCGGAGATCTGCTGGGACGCCCCCACAGCACTGGCGGACACGTCCGCGCAGCCGATGCCCGATCATATTCTGCCGCACGTGCCCTCTGCGAAGAACCCACCGCCGCCTGATGCGCCTTCTCTCTCCGCCGATCGGTTCGTCCGCTGGTGGAGTGCGGAATACTTCGGCGAGCGCGTCGCTGACCGGGTGGCCGAGATCTACCGCCGCTACGACGCGCTGCTGGATCGGTGGGATCGGCAGTGGTACGCCAGCGACAAGGTGGAAGGCGCGCTGGACTCATTGATCCGCAAGTTCGCCGGCGAGCCGTTTCCTCCCGCAGCGGCCGACACGCTGCCGACGCTCAAAGCACGGGATGAGCGGTACCGCGAGGTGTTCGAGCTGATCGACGCGGTGCGCGCGGAATTGAACCCCATGCAGCAGCAGCTCTTCTTCGAGCACGTCGAGCTGCCGTTGCGGGTGACCTGGCGGCACACGCAGGCGGCGATCCTGCTCGTGGAGGCGATGGCCGAGCCGAGCCTGGACCGCGCCTGGGCCATGTGCCAGGAGGCGATGAAGCCGTTGGAGCAGATGGAGATCGAGATCCTCCGTGCCGAGCGCCCGCCGTTCGAGCGATGGTACGCCAAAACGTTCATCCGGCACGAGCACACGGGCTTGAACCTGCACCGCCCGTACGAGTCGCTGCGGGCGTTCCTGAGCAGCGGCGGCAAACGAAAGACGGACTGGCCCGAGGCGTACAGACGCCCGGACCTGGACCGCTTCCTGCCGGTGCTGAAGGATGGAGAGTGAACGATCGACGAGGCCCAGCGTCCGCACGCGGGAGGGCGTCGGCTGTGAGTGTTGGTTTGATCTGATTCAAACGTCTGGCTTGAGGAGTTTTTCCGATGAGTGTGCCGCGCGGCGAATATCCCCGTCCGCAGTTTGTCCGTGACCGCTGGCTGTGCCTCAACGGCCGATGGCAGTTCGAGATCGATCCGGGCGACAGCGGCCTGGAGCGCGGCCTGCTTGAGCGCGAGCTTGCGGGTTCGATCCTGGTGCCGTTTTGCCCGGAGAGCAAGCTGTCGGGCGTGGGCCACACCGACTTCATGCCCGCGGTGTGGTACCGCCGCCAGGTGACGATCCCAGCGGACTGGGCCGGGCAGCGGCTGCTGCTGCACTTCCAGGCGGTGGATTACGACGCGACGGTGTGGGTCAACGGCAGGCAGGTGGGGCGGCACCGCGGCGGCTTCACGCCCTTCACCTGCGACATCACCGACGCTGTCAGCCCCGGCGAGCAGGCCACCATCGTCGTCCGCGCACGCGACGACTGGCGCGGCCCTCAGCCCCGCGGCAAGCAGAGCCAGCGCTACGCCAACTTCGGCTGCTTCTACACCCGCACCACCGGCATCTGGCAAACCGTCTGGCTCGAGCCGGTCCCCCCCGTCTGGCTTCAGCGGACGCGCATCACGCCGGACCTGGCCAACAGCCTGATCCGCCTCACCCAGCCGCTGGCG
>DASVCG010000068.1:0-2341 GCA_036381755.1 Phycisphaeraceae bacterium
TCCGCCCCCCCGCTGGAGCAGGACCCGCAGCAGGATGACCCATCCGCCAGCGAGCCCCCCCTCTCGTTCATCTGCGTCCCGGTCAAGGAGGGTGACAGCTACGTCGGGGCCATCAGCATCGACAAGCCTTTGACCGATCAGGCTCAGCTCCAGGCTGACGCACGGCTGCTCAAGATCATCGCGGGCGCCTTCGCCCAGGCCATCCGCCTGCATCAGCTCGTCCAGCGGGAGAAGGACCACTGGCTGGCGGAAAACCAGGCCCTGCGCGACAACCTGCTGAGCAAGTACAAGTTCGACAACATCATCGGCTCCAGCCCCGCGATGCTGGACGTGCTGGCGACCATCGCCCAGGTGGCCTCCAGCCGGGCGACGGTGCTGCTTCTGGGCGAGACCGGCTGCGGCAAGGAGCTGATCGCCAAGGCCATCCACTTCAACAGCCCCCGGCGAGACAAGCCCCTGATCCGCGTCAACTGCGGCGCTCTTTCGCCCCAGTTGCTCGAATCGGAGCTGTTCGGCCACGTCAAGGGCGCCTTCACCGGCGCGGTGCGCGACAAGATCGGCCGATTCGAGGCCGCGGACAGCGGCACCATCTTCCTCGACGAGATCGGCACGCTGGACCCCCAGCTCCAGGTCAAGCTGCTGCGCGTCCTCCAGGAGCGCGAGTTCGAACGCGTCGGCGACCACCACACCCTCCGCGTGGATGTGCGCGTCATCGCTGCGACCAACCTCGACCTGGAAGAAGAAGTCCGCAAGGGCAATTTCCGCGAGGACCTTTATTACCGCCTCAACGTCGTGCAGGTCCACCTGCCGCCCCTCCGCGCCCGGCGCGAGGACATCCCCCGGCTGATCGACCACTTCCTCGACCGCTACAACCGCGAGAACAACCGCAACCTGCGCAAAATCTCCCGCGAGGTGCTCCACACGCTGATGCGCTACCCCTGGCCGGGCAACGTCCGCGAGTTGGAGAACGCCATCGAGCGTGCGGTGGTCCTCTCCAGCGGCGAGGAATTCACCGAGGACCTGCTCCCCCTCCAGATCCGCCTCTACGCCCAGCAGACCCGCGGCGACAGCGGCAGCGAGTCCATCGAAGACCTGTGCACGCGCCTGGCTCAGCGGGCGGTCAGCCAGCTCCAGGTCTACGAGGGCCGTATCTACGACATGGTCGTCCACGAGGTGGAGCGCCAGCTCCTGCGCGAAGCCTTAGACCGCAACGCCGGCGTCAAGATCCGCGCCGCGGACTTCCTGGGCATCAACCGCAACACCCTCAACAAAAAAGTCAAAGACCTGGGCCTGGAAACAGACGACGGCGCCTGACGAGGGTATCGGGCGATGGCGATTCCCAATTGTCGCCCTCCTGCCCTCTGTTGCTCCGCTTCAGCCGAACCATTCGCGGAGCTGGGCGAGGCCCACGCCCTGAAGGCTGGGGATCACGCGGTGGGCGTTGTGGAGGCGGTCCGCGGGGCCGGTGGTGGCCAGGCCCAGCGTCATCAGCCCTGCGCCGCGAGCGGAGGCGATGCCCGCTGCGGTGTCCTCGATCGCCAGGCAATCCGCGGGCGATAGCTCCAACGACTTGTGGCGCTGGGCCAGTTGCTCAACCGCCAGGGCGTAGCTTTCCGGATCGGGCTTGGATCGGCGGACGTGGTCCGCTGCAACGATGACCTGGAAGCGGTCTCGCCGTCCCAGCCCGCCAAGAACCAGCTCGATGTCGCGGACGGTGGCTCCGCTGGCGATGGCGATGGGCATCGCAGCAGCGGCTTCGTCGACCAGCTCCAGGGCGCCGGAAATCGCGGTCACGCCCAGGCCCACCTGCTGCTCAAACGCCTGCTGCTTCTGCTGGCAAAGCTGGGCGACGCGCGCCTCCAGCTCCGCCTGCCCGTGTTGCTGGCCGGCCTGGGTCAGCAGCAGACGGAACGCGTCGCGATCGTCGTAGCCCACCAGGCGGTCCAGATACTCCTCGTAATCGAACGACAAGCCCAGCTCCCCCCGGCCCACCTCCAGGAAGGCCCGGTAGTGCAGCGGCTCGGAGTCCACCAGCACGCCATCGAAATCGAACACGATCGCCTTGAGCATGGGCGGGAGTGTAAAGGCCACCCGAACCCAAGGCAACGATGGACAGGGGGTAGGTGGCAGCGGGCAGGGGGCAGTAGGTGCTGACAAAATCAAAATAGCCCGCACCCAACGGGGGCGCGGCTGGGGCTGCATCAATTTAAACATTGAACTCGGAACGCTTCACCCGCCCGCGATCGGCAATTCTTTTTAGCCTGTCTCTTCAGCCTGCGGGTTCGATGAAGTCGATGGGGCCGCAATCGGGCGTCAGGCCCGCGTCGATGGCTTCGCTCAG
>DASVCG010000069.1:0-2670 GCA_036381755.1 Phycisphaeraceae bacterium
TCGGCGTAGTAGAGGTACAGGCTCATCGCGATCAGCATCGCCCCCGCTTCGCCCAGGCCGTTGGCATTGATCCCATAGACGCGCAGCCGACTCGTGGCCAGCAACTGGGAGGGCGTCTGGATCACCGCGATCAGCACCAGCACCAGGAACATCGCCAGGCCGACAAAGAGCACCCGCGTGGCGGTCCGCGCGTCATCCGAGTTACGGACCGACGCCGCGACCATCAGCCCGCCAGCGGCCAGCAGCCAGTAAAGCCCCTTGTACTGCAACCCCAGCAGGGGGTAATCGCTCCACAGAGCCCCCAGCGTGAAAATCGTCACAAAGACCAGAAACGCCCACCCCGCCGCCCCGATTCGGACCAGGCGGTAGATCAGCAACCCCAGCAGGAACATCAGCACCGTCACGTACACCCGGACGTATTTGAGGGTGTACATCATGGGAATGTCGATCGCTTGCGCGAACCGTTCGGTCACCAGGAATGCCGCCGCCAGGATCCACAGCGGATGAATCCGGTACGCCAGGATCAAAAGCGCCACGTGGCCCACGAGGGCCGCGCAGATCAGCAGGAGCAGCACAGTGGGTGTCAGAGACGGCATCGGGGGGTTGGCCGGGAACGGATCGTGCCCGCCTTTTGGCTCACGCGGATGGAACGTTCATGAGGAAGGGGCCCAGTTTCTTCTTATCGTCCTCCGTCGGCCGTGGTTTGACGAAAACCGCCCCGCGCCGACGGGCCGGGGATCCATCCCCGTCGACATGCCCAGCGGGCCCCGCTCCCAGGCGCCCGCCGGGCTTGCCGGATGATTCAGCAGGTTATAGCCTAATAACAACTTGGCCACCATCAAGCGGGATGAAGCGGGCCCGCAGCCGGCCGAGTCGGGATCGTTTAAGTTTTCCGCGCTCCATCCGTGAACGTGTTCCGGAAAGCCCGGGCGCGTCGGGACGGCCTTTCGAGCCGGTTCAAGCCCTCCTATGCCGATCGAAGTGAACCCTCGCTGGCTGGTGGCTCAAGTCGGGGCCCGTGAACATTACGCGCCGGCCCGCGCGTTCCACGCCAGGGGGCATCTGGAGCGGCTTTACACCGACGCCTGGTGGCCATATGGCACGTTCCGCGCCGCACCGGACTTTCTCCGCCGCTTGGCGGGCCGCTGCCACCCCGATCTGCCGGCCGAGAAAGTCACAGCGTTCACCTGGGGCTGCCTCCGGCGAGAATTCACCCGACGATTGCGCCAGCGCGTGCATCGCCAGCGGTACGACGCCGCCCAGGAGTCGCTCCGCTTCAATAGCTGGTTCGCTCAGAAGGTGGCCCGGGCCTTGCGCTCCCATCCGCTGGACCCAAGCCGTCACGCCTTCTTCGGCTTCACGCTGGGGGCGCTTGAGCCTCTGACGCTTTGCCGCGACCTTGGCGTGCCCACGGTGATCTCCCAGATCGACCCCGACCGGGTCGAGCACGACCTGGTCCAGCAGGAAGCGCAGAAATGGCCCGGCTGGGAGCGGCACGCGCCGGCCCCGCACGCAATGGAGGAAGTGTGGCAGCGCCGCGCCGCTGAGCGCGAAGCCGCCTCGCTCGTGCTGGTCAATTCCGAATGGTCCCGCCGGGCGATGCTCCAGCTTGGCGTCCCGGAGCACAAGCTCATCATCGTGCCGTTGGCGTACGAGCCGCCCGCCACCGCCGATTCGCCCCGCCCCCGGCACGACGGGCCCTTGACCGTGCTATGGCTGGGCAGCGTGATCCTCCGCAAGGGCATCCCTTACCTGTTTGAGGCAGCGAAGCGGCTCCGCGGCTCGGGCGTCCGCTTTGTGGTCGCCGGCCCGATCGGCATCTCCGACCAGGCCGCCGCCTCAGCACCGGACAACCTCGCCCTCATCGGCCCGGTCACGCGCGACCGCGTGGGGGAAATGTACCGCCAGGCCCATCTCTTCGTCCTGCCCACCGTCTCCGACGGCTTCGCCATCACGCAGCTTGAGGCCATGGCCCACGGCCTGCCCGTGATCGCCACCTACAACTGCGGCGACGTGGTCGACGACGGCGTCGACGGCCTGCGCATCCCCGCCGCCGATGCCGAGGCCCTGGCGCAGGCGATCAGCCGGCTCAACGACGACCGCCAGCTCCTGGCCGAGATGTCCCGCCACGCCCTTGAAAAGTCCCGGCAGTTCACCCTCGAACGCTACGCCCGGTCCGTCGAAGCCGCGGTCGAGCAGGTGCGCTCCTCGGCATCCACTGATAAGGCGGCGCCCCAACCCAGGTGCTGCGCAGACCCATGACCTCGATCGGCCAGAAGACAGCTTCCGGCTTCCTTTGGATGGTGGCCCAGACGGTGAGTACACGCGTGCTCAACCTGCTGGGGCAGATCGCCCTGGCCTGGCTGCTGCTGCCCGAGGATTTCGGCCTGATCTCCCTGGCGTACACGGTCACCGCCTTCGCCAGCGTCTTTCAGCAGTTGGGCCTGCATTTCGTGCTGATCCAGCGGCAGGCCCATTTCCGCCGATGGGGCAACGCCGGCTTCTGGATGAGCCTGACCGCGGGGCTGGCCTCCAGCGTGCTGATCCTGGTCGCTGCTCCGTTTGCGGTCTGGTCCTATGGCAACCCCCAGCTCTGGGGGCTGCTGCTGCTCTTGGCGATGGGGCCGATCATCGAGGGCTTCGGGCTGGTTCCCAGCGCTTGGGCGCAGG
>DASVCG010000070.1:0-17312 GCA_036381755.1 Phycisphaeraceae bacterium
CCCGCCCCCAACGGGGGCGCGGCTGGCACCGCATCCCAAAGCCCTCTCCCCCAACATAAGAGGCCGGCGCTGCATCCCCAAAACCCTCGCCCCAAACAGAAGGAGGATGAAGCTGCCATGCCCCGACCTGCCCAGCGGGGAATACAATGTGCGTGCTGGGTGGTCCTGTCAGTTAGGGAGCGAATCATGCCGATGGTCACGCTGATCTTCGCGGTGCTTCTTTTCCTGCTGGGCGTGGCGGGCTACATCGTCACGGGCCAGCAGCACGTCACCGCGCTGATCCCCGCGGCGCTGGGCGTGCTGCTGGGCCTGTGCGCGGCTTGGGCCTGGGCGATGCCGTCTTGGCGCAAGCACGCGATGCACGTGGCGATGGTGCTGGCGCTCCTAGGCGTGCTGGGCACGCTCCGGGCGATCGGGCCGCTGGTGACGCTCCTGACGGGCGGCCAGGTGGAGCGGCCCGCAGCGGTCATCGCCCAGGTGATCATGCTCGCGCTGGCTGCAGCGTACCTGGCCCTGGGCATCAAATCATTCATCGACGCCCGGCGTGCCCGCTCCGCCACGGGTTCCGCCTAGCCCGCCCGCGCCGCCGCTGTGTGCATCGCGTGCTTGCCCGTTCGGGAGAAAGGCAGACGATGAGCACCCCTCAGCCCCTCCACTGCCGCGGACAGGCCTACGCCCTGCTCGCGGAGCAACTGCCCAGCCTGGACACCACGCGCGGCCTGATCCGCGCCGCGGTCGCCGTCGCCATGCACGAATTGGAAGACGCGGACCTCACCAGCGTCGAGGCCCGCCTCGATGAATTGGCCCATCAGGTGCGCCAGCGCGTCCATCACGACCACCCTCAGGCGCTGTTGGCCCACGCCCACGAGGTGCTCTTTGAGGAGGAAGGTTTTACCGGCAACCGTGAGGACTACCACAACCCCCGCAACAGCTACCTGCCCGTCGTGCTCAAGACCCGCCGGGGCATTCCCATCACGCTGGCGATGATCTACAAAGGCGTGCTCGAACGGTTAGGAATTCGCGTCTGCGGCATCAACGCCCCGGTCCATTTCCTGGCCGGCGTGCAGATCAGCGAAACCGATTTCGCTGAACAGGGGCTGATGCTGGTGGACCCCTTCCACAACGGGCGGGTGCTGCTGCGCGAGGAGGCCTATCAGCAGATCGAGCAGCTCACCGGCGCCCGCCTGCCGCGCGACCCGGCGATGCTCGAGCCCGCCAGCCATCGCCAGTGGCTGCTGCGCCTCCTGCAAAACCTGATCACCTCTTTCGACCGCCTGGGGCGACGCGACGATCTGGCCGCCATGATCGAGATGCGCGAGCTGGTCGAAAGCTGCTGAGCCTGGCCGCTCATCCTCAGCCGGGGATGGCCACGCCGGTTGATCCAATCGCCCTGCTCCCCGCTGCGGCGCTTGCCTGAGCCAGCCTGGAGCCCAACAATATCCCTTTCATACGTCATCCGAGCCGCCGGCCGAGAGGGAGGCCGTCGGCCGATGTGCCGGTCACCCTGAAACGTCGCCCCATCAATGCCGTGAGCCAGCCCCGACGATCGACAACTCGAGCCCGCCGACCCTGGTGGACCAAGCTCCCGGAAGGTGAGCTGCTCGACGTGCGCCTGTGCGACCTGGGCCTGAAGGTGCAAGGCGCGCTGGCCCAGCGGGTCGAGCGTCTTTACGAGGAGCTGGACCGCAAGGGGCTAGGCTTTCGCCCGCACACGTGGCTCAGCAGCGAGTGGTTCTCGCCCGACGGCGTGCCGGGCATCGCCCTGCCGTTCTACCTGGCGCACCCGCGGCTGACACGGCTGGAGCAGAAGCAGATGCTCAAAGCCGAGGGCGCCGGCGTGGCTGAGTGCATGCGCATCCTGCGTCACGAAGCGGGCCACTGCATCGACACGGCTTACCGCCTGCACCGTCGGCGCGGCTGGCGAGAAACCTTCGGCCGATTCACCGAGCCGTACCCGCAGTTCTACCGCCCCCGGCCGCGCAGCCGCGATCACGTGCTGCACCTGAGCGGCTGGTACGCCCAGGCCCATCCCGCGGAAGACTTCGCCGAGACCTTCGCGGTGTGGCTTCAGCCCGGCTCCAAGTGGCGTCAGCGGTACAAGGGATGGCCCGCGCTGCACAAGCTGGAGTACGTGGATCAGCTCATGCAGCAGATCGCCGGTCAGCCGCCAGCGGTGCGCAGCCGGGCCCAGATCGAGCCGCTGTCGCAGATCCGCACCACGCTCCGCCAGCACTACCGCCGCAAGCGCATGTACTACGCCGATGAGTTCCCCGATTTCTACGACGCCGACCTGCGCAAGCTCTTCTCCAGCGAGAAGCGCTACCGCCACCACCCCACCGCGGCCAGCTTCCTCCGCCGCATCCGCCCGCAACTGCGGCAGGTCGTCGCCGAGTGGACCGGCACGCACCCTTACACCATCGACCAGCTCCTGCGGGACATGATCGACCGCAGCAAGGAGCTGCGCCTGCGCCTGATGCGGTCGGAGCGCTACACCCGCGAGCAGGCGATGATCCTGGTCGCCGTCCAGACCATGAACTTCCTCCACAGCGGATACCAACGCGTGGCGCTGTGAGACGCCCTATGAGCAAGACGCCGAGAAAGATCAAGCCGCTGCGCATCGTGGTCCTGATGCATGAAGACCTGGTCCCTCCTGACTCGATCGACGGGATGACCGACGAGGAGATCGCGCCGTTCAAGACCGAGTACGACGTGTGCGTCACGCTCCGCAACATGGGCCACACCGTCTGGCCGCTGGGCCTTTCCTCCGACCTGGGGGCGATCAAGGAAGCGGTCGACCGTTACCAGCCCGACCTGGCGTTCAACCTGCTGGAGGAGTTCCACGGCGTGGGGGTGTACGACGCCCACGTGGTCAGCTACCTGGAATTGCTCAAGCTCCCCTACACCGGGTGCAACCCGCGGGGGCTGATGCTCGCGCACGACAAGGCGCTGACCAAGATGGTGCTGCGCTACCACCGCATCCGCGTGCCCAACTTCGCGGTGTTCCCCTTGGGCCGCAAGGTCCGCAGGCCCAGCAAGCTCCAGTTCCCGCTCATGGTCAAGTCGCTCACCGAGGAAGGCTCGGTGGGCATCGCCCAGGCGTCCATCGTGCACGACGATGAGAGACTGGCCGAGCGCGTCGACTTCGTCCACCGCCACCTGGGCACGCACGCCATCGCGGAAGAATACATCGACGGCCGGGAGCTGTACGTGGGCGTCGTGGGCAATCAGCGGCTCCAGACGCTGCCCATCTGGGAGCTGCACTTCCCCAAGCTGCGCGAGGACGCTCCGCGCATCGCCACGGGCAAGGTCAAGTGGGACTACAAGTACCAGAAGAAGATCGGCATCCGCAGCGGCCGCGCCCGCAACCTGCCCGAAGGGCTGGAGCGCCAGATCCCCCGCCTGTGCAAGCGCATCTACCGGGCGCTGTCGCTGTCGGGCTACGCGCGCATGGATCTGCGCTTAGCGCCCAACGGACAGGTCTACCTCATCGAGGCCAACCCCAACCCGCAATTAGCCTACGGCGAGGACTTCGCTGAATCAGCCCACGCCGCGGGCGTGCCCTACGAGGCCCTGCTCCAGAAAATCATCAACCTGGGCCTGGGCTACCGCCTGCACGGCCTGGGCTGAGCCGGCGCAGCCGCAGCCGTTTGATCCACATGATCCGCCCCCGCCCGCTGCGCGATGCTAGGATGCTTCACCATGCCCCGACGCGTCAGCCGATGGAGCCTGCTGGCCCGCCTCAAGGCGTTCTGGTTCCTCTACAAGGACCCGCGCACGCCCTGGTGGGCCAAGCTCATCCTCACCGCACTGGCCGCAGCCTACGCCATCTGGCCGATGGACCTGGTGCCCGATTGGATTCCCCTGGCCGGCGTCATCGACGACCTGATCGTCATCCCGCTGCTCTTGTGGCTGATCACCCGCGCTGCGCCGCGGATCGTCCGCAGCCAGAGCCGCCAACGCGCCGGCCTAGATGAATAGAGGGTAGCGGGCAGGCGGCAGAGGGTAGGAATTAGAAAAACAGAGTCGCCGATCGACGCCGACGCCGCATCAAAAGATGGCAAACATCAACAAAGCCCTTGTATCTTCCTGATTGTTAGTTTTTCCTGTTTCGTGGATGCCTGGGCCGGTGGCGTGAGCGTAGCGAACGCCACCGGGCCGGGCGGGCCAGCCGCGAGATCGGTTGCCCTCGGGCCCCCCAGGCCGTGGGAGAGCGGGATACCGGCTGGCTGCTATGTGAGGTCAACCCGGACAGTCGCAGGGGCCGCTGCGTCCACGCAAGCCCGCATCTACAAGGAAGGGTTCACTCATGCCACGTGTCTATGTCGGGATCGATGTCAGCAAGCAACGCCTCGATCTGGCCACCTATCCCCAGGGCCTCACCCGGACGTTCGCCAACGACGCCCGGGGGCACGCCGCCCTCGTCGATCACCTGCGAGGGCTGGGCGACCTCCAGCGGGTCGTGCTCGAAGCCACCGGCGGCTACGAACGCCCCCTGGCCGCCACGCTGCTGGCTGCCGAGCTGCCCCTGGTCGTCGTCAACCCCCGCCAGGTCCGCGACTTTGCCAGGGCCACCGGCCACCTGGCCAAGACCGATCGCATCGACGCCCTCGTGCTGGCGCACTTCGCCGCCGCCGTCAACCCCTCGCCCAGGGCCGTGCCCGACGCCAACACCCGCCTCCTGCAGGAGAAGCTGGCCCGACGCGGCCAGCTCGTTCAGATGATCACCGCCGAACGCAACCGCCTCCAGCAGACGCTCAGCCGCCCGGTGCGGGTGAGCATCCAGCGGGTCATCGCGTTCCTCCAGCAGCAGGTCGACGGCATCGACCAGGACCTGGACGCCCTCATCCGCCAGTCGCCGGCGTGGCGTCAGAAGGAGAACCTGCTCAAAGGGGTGCCCGGCGTGGGCGATCAGACCGCGCGGCAGTTGATCCTCAACGTGCCCGAGCTGGGCCGGTGCTCCCGCCAGCAGATCGCCGCCCTGGTGGGGGTGGCCCCGTTCAACCGCGACAGCGGCGTCAAGCGGGGGCGACGCACCATCGGGGGCGGCCGGGCCCACGTCCGCGCCACGCTCTACATGGCCACGCTGGTCGCCACGCGGTGGAACCCGGTCCTGCGTCGCTACTACCAAAAGCTCCTGGCCGCCGGCAAGCAAAAGAAGGTCGCCCTCATCGCCTGCTGCCGCAAGCTCCTGACCATCCTCAACGCCATGCTCCGCGACGGCAAACCCTGGAAGCATCAACCCCAACCCGCTTGACAAACAAGACAGTCGCTCTCCCCCTCGGGAGGAGCCCCCGGAACAGGTAGGGTGAGGGGGCATCTGGTCACACCTTGTCACCCCTTCACCTTGTCATCCCACCTCCAACCTCATCCGCGCCTACCGTCTACCCCCTACCCGCTGCCCCCTACTTCCTCACCCCGAGGCTTCCATAGCCTTGATCTTCTCCAAGCGGCGCAGGTGACGGGCTTCGCCGCTGAACTGGGCTGAGGCGAACGCGCGGACCAGGTCCTTGGCCAGCTCCGGGCCGATGACGCGCGCGCCCAGGCACAGGACGTTCATATTGTCATGCTCGACGCCCTGGCGGGCTGAGTAGGCATCGTGGCACAGCCCCGCACGGACGCCGGTGAGCTTGTTGGCCGCGATGCACGCCCCAACGCCCGAGCCGCAGATGAGGACGCCGCGCTCAGCCTGCTGGTGCTGGATGGCCTGGCCCACGTACCGGGCGAAATCGGGGTAGTCGTCCTGGGGGTCCAACTGGTGGGCGCCCAGGTCCACCACGTCATGGCCCAGCTCCTGAAGCGTCTGAATCAGCGGGGCTTTGAGAGCCAGGCCGCCATGGTCGCAGGCGACGGCGATTTTCATGGATGCTCCGTGGGTTTAAGCAGTTGACGCATTATCGTGCCTCACACACCAAACGCAAAGGAGCAGGGACAGCCGTTCTCAACGACGCCCCTCCCTTTCACGCCATCATCAAGGAACAGGCACGCCGACCTGCCGGCGAAGCTCGTCCAGCAGCCGCATGTTGCCGAGGGTGTCCTGCCTGCTGACCGCGGGGGCGGCGCCATCGAGGACCGCAGCGGCGAAGTCGTCCGCCTCCAGGGCGTAGAGGGGCAAGTGGGCGTCCACCTCGAACTCGCGGGGTGGCGCAGGCACGCGCGGCACGGGGTCCTGCCGGGGCGGGGGCAAAGCCGCGATGAGATACCGCGCCTGGTTGACAGGCGGCTTCCAGGGCACGGGCACCTTGATGTACCCCTCCTCGCCGCAGATGTACGCCGCGTTGTCGCACTGCACGCTGATGCCGCAGGCGAAGCTGGCCAGGATGCCGTTGGGGAAGCGGAGCGTACCCGCAGCGTAGTCGTCCACGCCCGACTCATGCAGATGACCCGTCGCGTGCGCCTGATCGGGCTCGCAGCCGGCAACGAGGCGCGACAGGCTCAGGCAGTAGCAGCCCACGTCCATCAGCGATCCACCCGCCAGCGCAGCACTGAAGCGGATGTTGCCCTGCGTCTGGCGAGCGCGGAAGCAGAAGCTGGTGCGGATCAACCGCACCGGCCCGATGACCCCGCTGCGCACCGTTTCGAGCACCCGCTGCGTCAGCGGGTGGCAGCGGTACATGAAGCCTTCCATCAGCACCCCGCCGCAACGCTGGGCGGTGTCGAACATCTCCTGAGCCTGCTGGGCCGAGGCAGCGATGGGCTTCTCGCACAAGACATGCTTGCCCGCTTGCAGCGCCTTGATCGTCCACTCATGGTGCAAGCTGTTAGGCAGCGAGACGTAAACCGCCTCGACGGCTGGATCATCCAGCAGCGCATCGTACGAGCCGTAGCTGCGATCGAGGTTGAACTGGGCGGCGAAGTCGCCAGCGGTGCGCGGGTCGCGCGAAGCGACCGCCAGGACTCGGCCGCGATGGGCGTGGGCGACACCCTCGACGAACTGACGCGCGATGTTGCCCGTGCCGAGGATGCCCCAGTGCAGCTTCATAGGCTCTTGCAAGGGTTTATTGCCGATCGCCCATTGCCCATTCTAAAGAACCGCCCAACCGCACAATCACCCGACCATCAGCAATCCCCCCAACTCCTCTCTCGCCTTTCTCTGTGCCTCCGCGATTTATCCGCGCCTGCCCTCTACCGTCTGCCCCTTCCGGGGGCTACCCCCTATTCTTCCGCCACGATGGGCGAAGGTTCGCCGAATCGGCCGCTGAACACCAGCTCGCGCAGCGGCTTGCGCGTCCGGGGCTTAAGCTCGCTGGCGCGCAGGTCCTCCGTCAGCCGGTCCGGGTCACCCGCGTAGCCGACAGCAAAAGCGGTCTGCGGCTCGTAATCCTCGGGCAGTTGATACACCTCGCGCACCTTCTCCGGCACGATGCCCGCCATCTGGTGCACGAACAGGTTCAGCGCCATCGCCTGGACGGTCAGATTGCCCATCGCCAGGCCCAGGTCGTGCTGATGGACGCGGTTGGGCTTGCTGTTGTGCGTGAAGGTTTTTTTCGTCGCGGTGAGCACCAGCACCGGCACATCCTTCGCCCAGGCCTGGTTGCCGGGGGTGAGGCAGGACAGGGCCCGCTCAAAAGCCTGCGTGTTCTCCCGCGTGGCCAGGAAGAACCGCCAGGGCTGCTCGTTGAACGATGAGGCCGCCCAGCGGGCCGCTTCGAAGATCTGGCGCAGCTTGTGTGGCTCCACGGGTCGATCCGCGAAGGCCCGCGGGCTCCATCGCCGCTTGAGCAGGTCGAGGATGGGGTGATCGGGCGAAGCGGGCTTTTCCATGAGCAACACCATGATAGCGCCGTTGTCGCGGCGCGGGCTCTCCTGCGTCTTGAGGCGGGCGCGGGGCAGCAGCGAACCCTGACGACGACGTCAGGGCTTATTCCAGAACCTGCCGCCGTAGACCGCTGCGTCGCCCAGCCCCTGGGCGATGCGGAGGAGCTGGTTGTATTTGGCGTTGCGGTCGCTGCGGGCCGGGGCGCCGGTCTTGATCTGGCCGCAGTTGGTGGCGACCGCCAGGTCAGCAATCGTCGCGTCCTCCGTCTCGCCGGAGCGGTGGCTCATCACCGCGCTGTAGCCGTTGCGCATCGCCAGGCCCACCGCGTCGAGCGTCTCGCTGAGCGTGCCGATCTGGTTCACCTTGACGAGGATGGCGTTGGCGGTGCCGGTGTCGATCCCTTTCTGGAGGAAGCGCGTGTTGGTGACGAACAGGTCGTCGCCCACGAGCTGGACCTTCCCGCCAAGCCGGTCGGTCAGCTTCTTCCAGCCGTCCCAGTCGTTCTCCGCCAGCCCGTCCTCGATCGAGCGGATCGGGTACTTCTGGCACCACGACGCCCAGTAGTCGATCATCTCCTCCGAGGTCCACACCTTCTGCGGGTTGCTCTTGAAGAAGACATACCCGCCCTTCTCCTCATTCCACATCTCGCTGGTGGCCGGGTCCAGGGCGATGAACACCTGCTCGCCCAGCTTGTAGCCGGCCTGCTCGACCGCCTGGGCGATCACCTGGAGGGCGTCCTCGTTGTCCTTGAGGTCGGGCGCGAAGCCCCCCTCATCGCCCACCGCGGTGGACAGCCCCCGCTCGTGCAGCACCTTCTTGAGCGTGTGGTAGATCTCCACGCCGCAGCGCAGAGCCTGCTCGAAGTCGTCGAACCCCCAGGGCTGAATCATGAACTCCTGGAAGTCGACGTTGTTGTCCGCGTGCTTGCCGCCGTTGAGGATGTTCATCATCGGCACGGGCAGCACCTTGGCGCCGGCGCCGCCCAGGTAGCGGTACAGCGGCAGGCCGACAGCCTCCGCCGCAGCGTGGGCCACCGCCATCGAAACGCCCAGGATCGCGTTGGCCCCCAGGCTGCCCTTGTTGGGCGTGCCGTCCAGCTCGATCATCGTGCGGTCGATCATCTGCTGGTCACGGCAGTCCAGGCCGATCAGCTCCGGGGCGATCTGCGTATTGACGTGGCTCACCGCCCGCTCGACGCTCTTGCCCAGGTAGACGCTCTTGTCGCCGTCGCGCAGCTCGACCGCCTCGTTCTGGCCGGTGCTGGCCCCGCTGGGCACCATCGCCCGGCCGACGGTGCCGTCCGCCAGGTGAACCTCCACCTCCACCGTGGGGTTGCCGCGCGAATCAAGCACCTGACGACCGTGAACAACCTCAATTTCAAAGCTCATGGCAGGATCTCGCTCTGAGGAAAACGTCGGGGAATGGGCGAAGAACAGGCCGTTCCCGCGCCGGCGGGGGAGTGTAGCAAAATCGCCTCCGAGGGTTAAACCACCGCCCCACCCCCAGCCAACGACGAGGGTCAGCGATCAGAAAAGCCGCATGACCGCTGATGGCCGATTTTGAGCGATTTTGAGGGGACACCCGCCGCACCCGCGACGCTCATCGCCACCGCCGATGGGCAAGCCCGATCCCTGCCCCCTGCCGTCTGCCCGCTGCCCCCTATCTTCCTTCCCCCTGCCCCCTGTCTTTAAGGCTCTTGCGGCTCCTGCGGCTTGGCCGAAGCCAGCGGCTCCAGCAGCGCCACCTGCCCCTCCGCGTCGATTTCCGCCAGGCCCAGCTCGCTCAGCGCCAGAAGCGCAGCCTTCTGCTCCGCCTCCTTCTTGGAGTTGGCCCAGGCGGAGCTGAACCGCCTGCCGTTGATCTCCACGCACACCTCGAAGCACTTGGCGTGGTCGGGCCCCTTCTCATCGAGCAGGATGTAGATGGGGTTGGCCGGCAGATGGCGCTGAGCATACTGCTGAAGAACGCTTTTGAAGTTGTGCAGGTGGGCGGACTGGGCCGCGGCGTGGATGTGGGGGGTCATGTGGCGGAGGATGAACTCCCGGGCCGGCTCCATCCCGCCGTCGAGGTAGATCGCCGCGAGGATCGCCTCCAGGACCGCCGCAGCGACGCTGCTGGGCAGGCTCGGCCGACCAGCCATCCCCTTGCCCAGGTTGAGCATGTCCGCCAGGTTGATCTGCCGGCTGATCTGCGCGCACACCCGCCGACTCACCACCGCGCTTTTGATCTTGGTCAGGTCGCCTTCCAGCAGATCGGGGTACTGCCGGTAAAGGTACTCGCACACCACAAAGCCCAGGATGGCGTCGCCCAGGAACTCCATGCGCTCGTTGCTGCGCAGACGGTCGTCCGCACTGGAGGCGTGGGTGAGCGCTTCAGCCAGCAGGGATTCGTTGCGGAATCGATAGCCCAGGATCCGCTCAGCCTGATCGAGCAAGGACATGGCACGGCACGGCTTGGGGCCCCACGGGCGATGGGGTCCTGCGGAAGGCGCCTTCCGCCCGGATATACGGACCCTGCCGCCCCGGAGGCCGCTGCGGGAAAGCCGGTGCCGCGGCGGCGACTTCGGCCCACCCGCCAAAGCGCCGCGGCGGCAGCGACGAACCGAGTATCGGCGCGCCCCGTACGCTTGTCAATGGTGGAAGCCCCGATTACGCTGCAGCTTATCATGAAGCGACCGCCCATCCGCCTCCTGCGCCCGGCCGCCTGGAGCCTTGTGCTGATCCTCTGGGTCTGTGCCGTCGCGGGAGCACCCGCCTGGGCCGACGAACCGCCCCCCGCCACCCAGCCCACCGCCATCATGCCCCTGGAGGAGATCCGCCCGGGCATGACCGGCTACGGCCTGACCGTCTTCCAGGGCACGCGGATCGAGCCGTTCGCCGTCGAGGTCCTCTCGGTGGTCCACAACGCCAACCCCCGCCACAGCATCATCTGGATCCGCTGCCCCGACCCGCGCATGCAGAAGCTGGGCCCGGTGCAGGGGATGTCCGGCTCGCCCATCTACCTCTGGGACGAAGGCGAGCCGCACGAATTGGGCCGGGGCGGCCGATTGATCGGCGCCTTCGCCCTGGGCTACACCTTCGTCAAGGACTGCCTCGCGGGGGTGCAGCCGATCCAGTACATGCGCGAGGTGGGCCAGCGGGTGGACCATGAGCCCCAGCCGCCCCGCGTCGCCTCGGGGGCCGCTGCCGCCGTGACCGCCCAGGCGGCGTTCGAGCGGATGGCGCAGCTCGCCCAGACCCAGGGCCTCTCGCCCCAAGAGCGGCTGCGCCTGGACGGCCTGCGCGAGCTTTTGAAGCGGTCGATCGACCCGCTGGCGGCACCCGGCGTGGCATCGCCATCCCAGGCCGCGGGGCAGACCCCGCCTCCGCCGCCCGGGCTGGACGTGGACGGCCAGGGGGTGCCCCTTCGGCTGCCCCTGCCGCTGGGCTCAGCACAGTTGGCGCAACTGTTTGACCCCCTGCTGGAGCCGATGGGGCTGACCTCCACCGGCGGAGGCTTCATCAGCGGCCCGCCGCCCGCGGGCGTCGATGTGGACGGTCTGCGGCTTGAGCCGGGCAGCGTATTGGCGGTGCCGCTGGTGTTCGGCGACCTGGACCTGTCCGCCGCCGGCACCGTCACCGACGTCCTGCCCGACGGCACGGTGCTGGGCTTCGGGCACGCGATGTTCGGCCAGGGGGCCGTGGCGCTGCCCATGGCGACGGGGTACGTCCACTTCGTGGTGCCGCACCTGCAATCGAGCTTCAAGCTGGCGGGCGGCGTGGCCGTCCAGGGCTCGCTTTTGCGGGACGAAACCTCCGCTGTCGCCGGCAGCAACGGCCAGCAAGAGTTCGCCACCGCGCCGTTTGAGGTCGAAGTCCACCTGCCCAATCAGCCGCAGCGGACCTACTCTTACGAACTGGTCGAGCACCAGGAGCTCACCCCCATCCTGGCGGCGATCGTCACGCTCCGCAGCCTCACCGCGGTGCAGGACCTGCCCACGGAGCACACGCTGCGGCTCCAGGGCCAGTTGCACCTGGAGGGCCAGCCGCCGATCCAGCTCAACAGCATGCTCCCCCAGGAAGGGGCGTTCGGCGTGCTCTTTGAGCTGCTGCCGCCCCTGACGCTCCTGATGCAGAACCCGCACCAGCCGCTGAGGCTGACCGACGCGCAGATCACCGCCACGGTGGAGCCGAAGGTCCTCTCGGGCACGGTGGTCAACGCCCGGCTGGACCGCTCCGCCGTCGAGCCGGGCCAGAAGCTGGGCCTGACGGTGTGGGTGCAGCCGCACGGCCAGTCGATCCAGCGCCACCGCGTGGAGCTGGAGGTGCCCGCGACGCTGGCGGAGGGCGACTACGCGCTGATGGTGATGGACGCCCCGACCTACCTGATGCAGATGATGGCCAGCCGGCCGCACCTGTTCGTCACGCGGGATGTCGGGGAGCTGGTGGAGATGGTGCAGCGGGTGCTGTCGATCCGCCGGGACGCGATCTACATCACGCTTCAGGGCCAGCAGGAGACGGGGGTGGCGGTGGGCCGCCAGGAGCTGCCGCAGTTGCCTTCGAGCCGCCGGGCGATGATTTTCACGCCCGATTCGAGCACCATCGTCACGCCGTACGTCGAGGCGATCGAGAAGATCGTGCCCACGGACGTGGCGGTGACCAGCCAACTGCCGCCGTTCACCGTCAGCGTCCGCCGGGATATCAACGACATTGATCGGTAACGGACAGGCTGGGGCGAGGGTTTTGCGACCGGGCCGCGGGCCTGATCAGGCCGCCCGCCGCCAAGCCCCCGACTCCCACGGGGAATCATCATGACGCCAAGGCAATCGTTCGTTGGGCTGCTGACCGCTTGGACCCTCCTGGCTGCGCTGGGCCTGGCGCCTGCGGCGCTGGCGGTGCAGCCGGAGCGGTGGACGCAGACCAGCGAGGCCGACTTCGAGGCCGGCGAAACCGACCGCACCATCATCACCAATCTGGGTGACATCAAGCTCGCCATCGATTCGCAGCTCCTGGCGGAGATGCCCGAGCAGGCCAGCCTCATCAACGACCTACAGGCCCTGGGCGATCGGCTGTACCTGGCCACCGGCCCCGAGGGCAAGCTGCTCAGCTTCCGCGACGGCCAGATCACGGAAGCCGCCGCCTTCCCCGGCGAGCAGCTTTTCACCCTGGACGTGGACGCGCAAGGCCGGCTGCTGCTGGGGCTTAGCGGTCAGACCAGCCGCCTGGCCATCCTCACGCCCGAAGGCGTTCAGACGCTGGTGGAGCTGCCCGAAGCGCGCTACATCTGGGACATGCTCGTGGACGGGGAGAACATCTATCTGGCGGTGGGAACCCAGGGCCGGGTGCTGCGCGTGCAGCCGGAGCAGTTCGACGCCGAGGCGGAGGAAAACCCCGGTCTCCAGGTGCTTTTAGAGGCCCAGCAGGCTAACGTGCTGTGCCTGGGCCGCGACGCCCAGGGCCGCATCTACGCCGGCACGGACACCGACGGCCTGATCTACCGCATCACGATGGATGAATCGGGCCAGCCCCAGCCGTTCGTGATCTACGACGCCCCCGAGCCGGAGATCGGCACCCTGCTCGTGATGCCCGACGGGATGGTCTTCGCCGGCACCGCCGATGCCGAGCAGGCGCGTCCGGGGCGGCTGGGCGAGGCGGTCAGCGAGTCCGCCGGCCGACCCGAGACGCCCCAGGAGCAGCCCCCTCAGGAAGAGCCCGCCCCCGACGACCTGCCCCAGGTGCCCCCCGAGGCCGAACCCATCGGCGATGAGGAGTCCCAGGCGGACCAGGGCGACGCCGCCGAGCCCGACGAAGCGGCCCAGGAGGAGATGGAGGCTTCGCCCGACGATGCCAGCGATGAGGCCGATGCCGACGCGGCGGCTGAGGAAGAGGCCCCGCCTGCGCAAGAGGACGAGGAAGCCGAAGATCTGCAACCCCAGTCGTCAGGCGGAATTAACCTGCCTCAGCCCGCCAGGCTCCAGGCGACGCAGGAGCAGCCCGACTCGCCCCCGCCCACAGAAGCGCCCTCGGAAGCACCGGCAGCGTCCCCTTCTGATGGGCCGACCGGCTCGGGCCAGGCTGGCGAAGCGGCTACGCCCCAGCAGCTTGACCGCCTCCGCGCGGTGATCCGCGCCCGGCTGGAGGAGGCGCGTCGGTCCGGGACGCTCCAGGTGGGCGGGCCTTCCACCGCCCGCCGCAGGTCTTCTTTTTCCTCAGCCCCCAGCCGATCCCGTCCCCGCTCAGGCGGTGAGGCCTCACAAGAGGGCAACGCTGTCTATCGCATTGACCCGCAAGGGTTTGTCACCGAGCTGTTCCGCGAGTCGGTCATGATTCTCCGCATCGTGCCCCTGCGCGGCAGGCTGCTGGTGACCACCGGCAACGAGGGGCAGATCTACAGCCTCCACCCCCAGGCTGAGGAGACCAGCATCCTGGCGGACCTGGAGCCGCAGCAGATCCCCGCGGTGACCATCGCGCCCGATGGGGCGATCCTCCTGGGCACCGCCAACCCCGCCCAGCTTCTGCGGCTCGACGACCGCCTGGCCAGCACCGGCACCTTCACCAGCAAGCCGCTGGACGCCTCGCAGATCAGCCTCTGGGGCGTGGGCAACCTCACCGCCACCATCCCGCCGGGCACGTCGATCACCGTGGAGACCCGCAGCGGCAACGTGGCTGACCCCGAGCAGGCGCCCTGGTCGGCGTGGTCCAGGCCGCAGGTGCTGATGCCCGATCCCGACGCCCTGCCGCTTCAGCCGCGCCAGTTCAAGATCGACGCCCCGCCCGCCCGGTTCCTCCAATACCGCCTGACGCTCACCGGCGACCGCAACGCCACGCCCGTGGTGGACCAGGTTGAACTGGCCTACGTCACGCCGAACCTGGCGCCCAAGATCAGCTCGATCCGCGCCAGCTATCCTGAGTCTGAGCGCGGTTCACGCCAGGCCGACGCCGCCGAAGCCGGCCCGTCCACCATCATGAACGTGGAATGGGAAGCCTCCGATCCCAACGAGGATCAGCTCGTGTATCGCCTGGAGTATCAGCCCGCCGGCGCTGGACGTTACCTCTTGCTGCAAGAGGACTTGGATCAGACCAGCTACGAGTGGGAGACGCGGCGCGTGCCCGACGGCCGGTACATTTTGCGGCTGACCGCCAGCGATCGGCGGGACAACCCGGGCGACATGGCCCGCCAGGCGGTGCGGCACAGCGACCCGGTCCTGGTCGACAACACACCGCCCCGCCTGGAGGAGCTGCGCTACCGCTGGCTGGGTGACGGCCGGCTGGAGCTGGCCGCGACTGCGGTGGACCGGCTCTCCCCCATCCGCGCCATCGCCTACGCCGTCAACGGCACGGATGAGTACCAGCCCATCCTGTCCGAGGATCTGATCTTCGACTCGACACGCGAGGCCTGGCGCATTACAATCCCCGACCTTGAACCGGGCTCCCACGTGGTCACGATCCGCGTCAGCGACGCCCGGGGCAACACCCATTACGAGCCGCTGCTGGTGGAGCCCGCCGGGCAAGCCAGCCCGCAGGAGTAAGCCACGCCGTGTCCACGCACTACCCTAAGCGTCGCAGCCTGATCAAGCGGGCCCGCAAGTTCGGGTTCCGCGCCCGGATGAAGACCAAGAACGGCCGCAAGATGCTCAACCGTAAGCGTCGCGTGGGTCGCAGCGTCAACGTCCGCCGCAGCTTCTGATGAGCAAAGCCACGCCCCCCGCGGGCGTGTGACCGACCCACCCATCACCCTACCCGCAACCCACGGCCTCCCCGGCCGTGGGTTTTTTGTCGAATCGGACGGGGAATGACAACAGGACAGGATCGCCCCTTCACCGTGTCTGATGGAGGCGATGGAAGGACCGGATCGTCATGGCTTTACCGGCCTTGGCGGGCGGCTCGCAGCTCGCGCTCGGCCTCGTGCCAGTTCTGCTCGTCCTGTCCTATCGGCTTGCCCTTGGCCAGCCAGATCTCGTACGCCCGCCTGGCGATCTCCTCGTGCGTCAGCGTGACGACCGCCCCCGACGGGTTGGCCGAATTGGCCGGGCGCTTACTACCCCTGGTCCGCGCCTGAGCCCGCGGGGCTGAAGACGCCCCCGAACCGCTGCGGACGGCGGAGGCCCTTTGGGGTTCGCCCGACGAATCGCTGCGGCCCTTGGACTTAGCCATCGCTCAGCTTCCTTTCTGACCAGATGCGCGCATCCTGCGACGGGTTGATCCCCCGATCGCCCGACGATCAAAAACGCCGGAACGCTGGCTCATTGTAATCGCGCCGAATGCTTGTCAAGAAGTGAAGAGGCGGGAAAAGACAGGGGGCAGCCCCCGGAAGGGGCAGACGGCAGGGGGTAGGGGGTAGACGGCGGAAAAGAGAAGATAAACCACAGAGGCACAGAGAGAGACAAAGAGGGGTTGAAGGTTCAATCATTCAGCCCTCTCCTCCGGAAATAGAGCAGGGTGAGGGGGCTGTCTTGGATGTCAAGGGGTGGCGGAACCCTTCGCCTTTTCCTGGAGGCTGGCCAGCACCGCCTGGGCGTGGCCGTCGGCCTTGACCTTGTCCCAGCGGTGCGCCACCTTGCCCTTGGGGTCGATCAGGTAGGTGGTGCGCACGACGCCCATGTACGTGCGGCCGTAGTTGGTTTTCTCCTGCCACACGCCATATCGGCGGCACACGTCCGCCCCGGGATCGGCCAGCAGGGGGAAGGGCAGAGAGAATTTGTCCGCGAATTTGCGGTGCGAGGATTCATCATCGGGGCTGACGCCCAGGACCGCGGCGCCTTGGGCCTGGATCTTTTGCTCCAGGTCGCGGAACTGGCACGCCTCGGTCGTGCAGCCGGGGGTGTCGTCCTTGGGGTAGAAGTAAAGCACCACCCACTTGCCGCGATAGTCCGCCAGCCGGTGAGATCGGCCGGACTGATCCTTCAAGGCGAACGCGGGCGCAGCACGCCCGACCTCGACGAGCCCGTTTGATTCCTCGCCGCCTGGTGAAGCCTTGCTCATCCGTCCATCACCTCCACAAGCGTCAAATCTGGTTTGAGAGCCCGGATCACGTTCCGCCGCCCGCCCCGCTGCGATGTGCAGGGCGGACCTGGGGAGGCATTGTTGAGCGGCCCCCCTTTTGGGTTAGCTTAGCATCTCCTTGCCCTGGGCGGGCGGGGCGGCGCTGTCGCGTCGGCAGCGGCTGGGCTATGCTTGCTGTCATGCCATGAGTGATCGCGGGGTCATCCTCAGCATCGGCAGCTTCGACGGGGTGCACGCGGGGCACCAGGCGATCCTGGCGCGCGCCAGGCAACTGGCCCAGCAGACCGGGTTGAAGGTGCTGGCGATGACCTTCGACCCGCACCCGGCCTGGACGCTGCGGCCCGGCAGCGAGCCGCCCCTTCTGACCGGCCTGGCCCAGAAAATCGAGCGCCTCCGCGCCGCGGGGGCCGATGAGGTGGTGGTGATCGAGCCCACGCCCGCGATTCTGGGCCAGACTGCGTGGCAGTTCATCGAATCGCTGGCAAAGCAATACCCGGTGGCGGGGATCGTCGAGGGCGAGGATTTTCGTTTCGGCAAGGGGCGGGCCGGCGACATGGCCCTGTTGAAGCAATGGG
>DASVCG010000071.1:0-2960 GCA_036381755.1 Phycisphaeraceae bacterium
TGGACGTGGCCGTGGAAGAGCAGGATCTTGCCCAGAAAGGCGCGGGCGGGGGCGAAATCGGGGGCTTGGCGGGCAATCTGGCGAGCTTCCTCCAATAGCGGCTCGGTGGCGGAGCCGCTCTGGCTGGCGGTTTCGTTGAACCGATGGGACAGCCGATCAATCGCGGCCTGGGCCTGGGCGTGGTCGAGCGCGGGCGGGTTCTGAGCGGATGACTGGGCAGAGGGGGTATCACCCGCTGAGGCGGGTCCGGCCTGATCGCACGCGCCAAGGGCCAGGCTCATCACCAATACAGCCAGACCCAGGCCCCGCCGGGCTGATGCGGGCCGTCGCGATCGGGCTTGCGCGCCCTGGATGGGTCGGTGCATGGAATGAGCGTAACTCAACCGCGGGGGACGATGCAAAGCCAAAGCTAGAGCCACAGCTAAAGCCCCTCGCAGCAAGCTCGCGGGCTGATCCATGTTCATGAATCAATCAGCTTGGCTGCCCGTTTTTATAGGCGTTGCCCCCTGAACGTTGCCCTTGAATCTTGTCCTAGGCGTCTATTGGGTATTGGGCATTTGAGCGTCAAGCGACACCGCCTGGCTGGCCAGCAGGCTGAAGATCTGCGGCTATTCGCGCAACTTAATTAATTACCGCCCGCGGCCAAGCTGGGGCGCCCCGCGAGGCGAAGGGGATTGGCGATCAGGGGTTAGGGATCGCCCATGGCTGATGGTCCATCGGCTGGCAGAGGGTGGGGCACTCCTCCAACATCTGTGGCGGATGGCTGGGCGGTCGGCCAATCAGCGGGGATTGACGCGGGCTGCCCTGCTTCTGCTGGCCAGCGGTCACTGAAGTGGGCGGAACCACCAGCGCGCCAGCCAGCAGCAGACCCACGTAGGTCGCCACGCTGTAACGAACCCAACTGTGCATCCCGTTCCCCAGGGCCTAGCAGAACCCTGCTGTCGGCCCGCGGTTCCGCCAGGCCCGCTCAGGCCCGCTGCCCCCCGGCAGCTCTCCCGCTGATGGGCGGGCCTGCTGGTGTTACCGGTCTCTCCATAGCAAGGCTGCGATATGAACGCAGCCTGGGCAAGTGGGGCAAGGGGGAAAACTTGAGGCAGGGGGGAAAAACTTGAGGTCCGTGGGGGCTTTCTATAATCAGGGTCATGGTGGTGGAGATGACCCGGACGGTGCGGTTATGCCTGAATGACGGCCCCGCTGCGGGGGCGGACGGGCCGCCGATGGCCACGGGTCGGCACAACAGCTACGCGGCCTGGCCGGCGATGCGCGGGCTGGGGCGGTACTACGAGCTGGACGTGACCTGCCGGGGCCCGGTGGACCCGCAAACGGGCTACTTCATCAACATCAAGCGCATCGACGAGGCGGTGCGGGACCACGTGCTGCCTGATTTGGAAAGCCTGCTGGCCTCGTCCACCCGGCCGGCGGCGATGATGCCCATGGGGCAGTTGATGCAGCGGATGGTGAACCTGCTGCACCAGCCGCTGGGCGGGGCGGTGTGGGAACTGGCGATGCGCCTGACGCCGAGGCATTCGCTGACCATCCGGAGCCGGGACATGAGTCACCTAACGATCCGCCAGCAATATGAGTTCTCCGCGGCGCACCGCCTGCACCTGCCGGAGCTGAGCGATGAGGAAAATCAGCGGCTTTTCGGCAAGTGCAACAACCCCGCGGGCCACGGCCATAACTACCGGCTGGAGGTGGCGGTGCGGGCGCCCATCGACGAGGCGGGGCAGGTGTTCCCCGTGGAGGAGCTTGACGCCCTGGTCGACCGGGTGGTGATCCAGAAGCTCGACCACAAGCACCTGAATCTGGACGTGCCCCAGTTCGCCCGGCTCAACCCCTCGGTGGAGCACATCGCCCAGGTGATCTGGCAGATGCTCGCCGGCCAGGTGGGGCAACTGGGCTCGGTGGAGGGGGCTTCGCTGGAGGAGGTGCGGGTGTGGGAGACGGAAAAGACGGTCTGCACCTACCGGGGCGAAGAGCGTGCTGAGAAGTGATAAGAAGTGACCTGCCGGGCCGGATGCGAGCGAGGTGTTGTGGGGCGGGGGGGCGCTTTTCACACGCGTTCGGGGGCTCCAGTGCCTGGCGGGCCCGCCGCTTGACGCTGCGGGGCTGACTGGTCAGGCTCATGGCTGTCGCGGGCCGGCCCAGCGTCCGGAAATCACGCGATCCGAGGGCTTATGACGATAGTTTTTCCAGGCCCAGCCCGGGCTGTGGCAGTGGAATTGTTAGGTTATTGTTCGTATAATTTAGGTTAATATTCCGGCCGTGGCCTGGCCTCAGGGCCGCCGGGGGCATGAGGCAGTCGGCCGGCTGACAGGGATTTTTTGTAATAGCAACCAGGGAGGGTTGATTTGGCCCGACGACGCCGATCCAGCGCCGAGAGCTTGCTTTTTGACCCGCCTTCCAACGGCCAGGGCGCCGGGGGGAGGGGGCCTGCCGCTGGTGCGCCGGCCGACCGGTCGACGGGGGGTGGTGAGGACCGGGTGGCGCTGCACGAGGCGGCCCAGGCGCGTTATCTGAATTATGCGCTGAGCGTGATCACCAGCCGGGCGCTGCCCGACGTGCGCGACGGCCTCAAGCCGGTGCAGCGGCGCATCCTCTACACGATGTGGCAGCAGCGGCTCACCGCTGACGCCAAGCACCGCAAAAGCGCCAACGTCGTGGGCGAGGTGATGGGCAAGTATCACCCGCACGGCGACCAGGCGATCTACGACGCCCTGGTGCGCATGGCTCAGCCGTTCGTCATGCGCGTGCCGCTGGTGGACGGCTCGGGCAACTTCGGCTCGCTCGACGGCGACCCGCCCGCGGCGATGCGCTACACCGAGTGCCGCCTGGCGCGCGTGGCGGATGAGCTGCTGGGCGAGATCGGCCAGGACACGGTCCACCTGCGGCCCAACTACGACGGTACGCGCCAGGAGCCGGTCGTCCTGCCCGCCCGGCTGCCCAACCTGCTCATCAAC
>DASVCG010000072.1:0-5206 GCA_036381755.1 Phycisphaeraceae bacterium
TCGGCGTAGACCAGCCCCGGCCCGTTGCCGCGCAGCGCCAGGTCCAGCCAGCCGGTGGGGAAGTTGCTCAGGAGTCGCGCCAGCACGCTCAGCGCCGCGTAATCGGGATGGGCGCGATCGACCGCCGGCCCCAGGCCGATCGTCACCGCGGCCACCGGCTTGCGCGTCACAACCTGCTCAACCCGCGCCACAGGCGGCACAGGCTCGATCAGGGCGAAGGGTTCCGCGGGCTCAGCGGGCAGGCTCGAAAAGAGCCGCTCCACCGCCTCGCGGACCGCTTCAGGGTCCACGTCGCCCGCGACAGCGATCACCATGTCCGACGCGCCCAAATGTGCCGCGTGGTACGCGCGCAAATCCTCAGGCGTCAACGACGCGACCACCTCCTTCCGCCCCAGCGGCGTCTGCGACCAGGGGTGATCGCCAAAATATGCCCGGCGGAACGCCTGGCTCAGCTCGCCGTACCACGAATCGCCTTGCCGGTCGATCGCCGCCAGCAGCCGAGGCCGCATCCGCTGCCACTCCTCTTCCGGGAATGAAGGCTCCAGCACGACCTGGGCCAGCAGCTCCAGCACCGCGGGCCAGTCTTCGCTCAGCGCGCGGGCCTGGGCGAAGGAGGTGTTGTTGCCGCAGGAGACGCCCATGCGGGCGCCCATGTCCTCGACAGCCTGGGCCAGCTCCTGGGCGCTGAGCTTCGCGGTGCCGCGCATCATCATGGCCGAGGTTGCATAAGCGACGCCCTCTCGGCCGGGCTTCTCGCCCAGCAGCCCGCCTTTCCAGAATACCTGCATCGACACCGCGGGCACCGCGGTCGACCGCTGCACCAGCAGCCGCAGGCCGTTGCTCAGTGTGTATCGCTTAAAGTCGCTGATCTCGATGGGCGATTCGCCGTCGTCGCTTTGCGCCAGGTGCTGTCGCAGCTCGGCCACGAGCGCCGTGTTGTCGAGTTGAATCGGCTCCTGCTCGAACGCCTCCGCATCAACGGTGTCCTGCGGGCGGCTCAGCCGCTGGGGCTGCTCGCCCTTGGCCAAGGGCAGCAGCTCGATGGTGATGAGCCGATCGGGCGTGAGGAATCGCTTGGCCGCGTCTTGAAGATCCGCAGGGGTCAGCGCCTGGACCGCGCGGGCGTACTTGAGCAGATAGTCCGGATCGCCCGTGCTGATCAGGTCGCCCGCCAGCCGCGACGCTAGCCCCTGCGCCGTCTGTCGGCTGCTTAGCACATCAGCCAGAATCTGCCGCTTGGCGCGGGCCAGCTCCGCTTCGCTCACCGGGCTTTCCCGCAGCCGCTGCACCTGCTCCAAGATGGCGGCCTTGACCGCCTGGATGGGCGAATCCGCCTGCTGCGACAGGGACGACTCGTCCGCACCGGCAGGGGGGGTGGCCACTTCGCTATCAATGCCGAAGAACCCCTCGCCCCACGGGAAGCTGAGGTTGTAGGCGTTGATATTGTTGACCAAACCCTGCTGATCGCGGACGGTGCGCACCAGCCGGCTGGACTCGCCCTGGCCGAGGATGACGCCCAAAAGGTCCAGCGCGTAATCGCCCTCACCGCCCAGCCGCGTGCCCGGCCAGGCCAGCCGCAAGCGGGGCCGCTCGATGTCCGCCTTGCCCGTGAGCATGCGCGGCTGATCGATCGGCGGCTCCACGGGGAAGCTCAATTCCGGCAGTGGCCTTGCCGGCGTCGAAGCCCACCGCGAGGCGATCAGGTCCACCACGCGCTGCTTGTCGATCCGCCCCGCAACCACGAACACCAGGTTGTTGGGCGCGTACATCCGCCGATAAAACCCCTCGATCTGATCGCGCGTGATGGTGAGGAACTCATCGAGGTAGCCGATGGTCGGGTGCCGCGCGGGGTGGACGAGATAACGGGCCTGCTGGGTCAGCTTCCAGAAGATCCGCCCCGGCTCGCCCTCGCCCATCGAGAACTCGCGCTGGATCACGTCGCGCTCGCGCTCGAACTCCGCCTGGGTGATGAGGCTGTTTTGCATCCAGTCCGAGAGCAGCTCGATGGCCTCTTCCGCATGGTCGCTGGTGGTGTTGATGTAGTAGCGCACCGTGTCGAGGCTGGTGGCGGCGTTGGTCTGGGCGCCGATACGACCCAGGATCTGGTTGCTCTGCTCCTCGCTGCGCGTGGAGGTGGAGCCGCCGGCCAGCAGGTGCTCCAGGAAGTGCGACAGGCCCGCGCCGACGTGCTCCTGCTCGTAGATGGAGCCGGTCTTGACCCACACCTGGGCCGACACCACCGGCGCCGCGGGCAGCTCCTGGGCGATGACGATCATGCGGTTGGGAAGCTCGACGATCAGGCGGTCCGGGCGCTCTTGCAAGAGGGTGTACTCCGGGGTGGGTTGAGAAGCCGGGCCGGTGGCGGAGGGCGAATCAGCCGCCAGGACCCCACAGCCGACGACGGGCAAAGCGATCGACGCGATCAGCCCCAGCAGGCGGGCTGGCAAGCCCCCGGGACGCGGATGACAAAAGCTTCTGATAAGCATGGCGATCCTTTCCTGCGCCGCTTGACTGCGGGCGGGTTCCCCCGCGGGCCGGCAGACCGGGCATCCATCTGTACACCCACCAGGGCTTTAGGGTTCAGCCGGCCTGATCGATCCAGACCCTATCAACCTAACACCGCCAGGAGGTTTGCACCATGACGCATGCAGCCGCGATCGACGCCCGCTTGGCCCGCCAAGCTAGGCATTCCCAGAGGCACGACGCCCGCGAAGCCGCCCAGGCGTCAGGCCGATATCGGACATGACAAGATCCGCCGCCGCCCGCCGCGACCGCCCGCTGCCCGCCGCCCGCGAAGACGATTTACGCCCTGCAAGCCCTTCTATTTACTCCCGTGAGCCCTTCCATCATCTCATTTCCCGCCCCTGATTTGACAAGGCCCGGGCAGGGCGATATTTCTATATAACGATAAAGAGGTATTTTTAGCTCAAATCCTGCGCCAGCGGCCTCCGCGTCGCGGCCCGGGGAAATGGAGCGCATCATGAGACTTGCAACACTGGGATCGGTGGTGCTGACCCTTGCCGCTTTTACTGTCGCAGGCTGTGGCCAAAGCTCTCCGCCCGCTCAGGCGGACAAGGAGACGCCCGCGCCCGCCCAGCCCGCAGCAGCGCCCGCGCAACCCGCAGCGGCCGCCCAGCCCGCCAACAGCAGCAGCGCCGAGCCCGCCGGGGGCGTTGAGCGCCGTGACGGCGTCGCGATCGTCCGCATCACCGCCGACGACGCCATGCGCTACAACCTCAACCAATTCACCCTCAAAGCCGGCGAAAAAGTCCAGCTAATCTTCAAGCACACCGGCCGACTGGCCGTTTCCGTCATGGGCCACAACGTCGTCATCCTCAAGCTCGGGGAAGACCCCCAGGCCTTCGCCACCCAGGTGCCCACCAGCGGCGGAAACGCCAGCAACGACTACCTCCCCCCCTCCCTCATGGACCGCGTGCTGGTGCATACCAAGCTCATCGGCGGCGGGCAGCAGACCACCATCGAGTTCACCGCGCCCGACCCCGGCGAATACCCCTTCCTGTGCACCTTCCCCGGCCACTTCGCCATGATGAACGGCAAGATGATCGTGGAATAACACAGCAGACAAACTGCATAGGCGCAGGGAAGACAACAGAGAAATCAAAGATTGGCGATTCCTAATCGCCCTCTGCCCTCTTTCTCACCCCGCCCTACCCTCTCCCCCGACGGGGAAGAGGGTTTTTTATGCAGCTCCGTCCTCTCTCCATGAGAGCGGGTTTTTGATCCAACCCCGGTCCCGATCAGCGACGGCTTAAGATCTGGAATCAGCCTAATAGCCCATCCCCAACGGGGCCGCGGATGGAACTGCACCCAAGAGCCCACCCCCAACGGGGCCGCGGCCGAGGCTACATCAAAAGATAGAGGTGCCTCAACAAAGCCCTCTCTCCCCATCCTTGGAAGAATGAGTGATGACGGTCATACCAAAAGCCCTCTCCCCCGTGGGGGAGAGGGTAGGGTGAGGGGCATCCGATCACGTTGTCACCCCTTCACCTTGTCATCCCACCTCCAACCCCTCTCTCTGTGCCTCTGTGGTCAATCTTCTCTTCCTGGCGTCTTGGCGATTTTCTTTTCCTGCCCCCTGCCCTCTACCCTCTGCCCTCTATTTAGCGATTTATCTTCCCCCGCATCCTCCTCATCGTGCAGGATGCGCACCGCGGGTGTGTGCAGGTCGTCGAACTGGCCGTCCCGCAGCGCCCAGGCGAACGCCGCCAGCGCCACCGCCACCAGCACGAGTGCCAGCGGAATCACCAGGTAAAGCACCGTCATCAGCGGTCGCTCCCAAACGTACGCGCGCCCAGCGACAGGCTCAGCACGGTCAGCGAGCTGATCGGCATGAGCACCGCAGCGATCAGCGGGTTGATCGCCCCAGCCACCGCCAGACTCACCGCCAGCGCGTTATAGCCCAGCGACGCCAGCAGATTGCGACGGACCACGCCGATCGTCCGCCGCGCAGCCTGCATCAACTCAACCAATGACGCCAAATCCGGCCGAGCCAGGTAAACATCCGACGCAGCCAAACTCGCCTCAGCCCCGCCGTGCACCGCCACGCCCACCGTCGCCGCCGCCAGCGCCGCCGCGTCGTTGACGCCGTCGCCCACCATCACCACCGTGCCGCGCGCCGCGTGCTGCTCCACCATCGCCAATTTCTCTTCAGGCATCAGCCCGCCGTGGGCCTGGGCCGGGTCGATCTGAAGCGCCCGCGCCACGCGCTGGACCAGGGCCGGGTGATCGCCCGAGAGGATGCCCACCGCCCAACCCATCGCCCGCAACGACGCGATGGCACGCTCCGCATCCTGGCGCAGCGCATCGCCCAGGCCGATCACCGCCTCGATCACCCCATCACGCGCCACGCACACCGGCGAAAGCCCGCGATCGGTGCAGGCGTCGATCCACGCCCGATCGCGCTGCGTGACCGCCACACCCTGGCTCTGAACGAACGGCAGCGATCCGATCAGCACCGCTCTTGCATCCACCGTCGCAGCGATTCCGCCCTGCGCGGTCTGCTGAACCTGGATCGTCCCCTCAACTGGAACAACGCCCTCATCCAATAGCGCCGCGGCGATGGCCCGGGCGATCGGGTGCGACGAGTGCCGCTCGATGGCCAGAACCGCCGGCTTGACCGCTTCGCTGCCGTGCCAGGCTTGCAGTTGAATCCGCCCCACGGTCAGCGTGCCGGTCTTGTCCAGCA
>DASVCG010000073.1:0-3259 GCA_036381755.1 Phycisphaeraceae bacterium
TTTGTGGTTTGTCTGTGCCTGCCTACTGCCCTCTCGGCAACTGGGCGATGCGTCGGCATCGGGAAGCGGGTGCTGAAGGATCAGGTGGTCCTGGACGATGCGGCCGCCGAGCAGGTGCTCCTGGATGATGCGCTCCAGCACGGGCGGGTCGCATTGGCGATACCAGGCGCCTTCGGGATAGACGACCGCGATCGGCCCGCCTTCGCAGATGCGCAGGCAGTTGGCCTTGGTGCGCAGCACCACCACCGGCCCGGGCGTGCCCTGGTCAGTGAGCTTGAGCTCCTTGAGCCGCTGCTTGAGGTAGGCCCAGGCGATCAACGACCGCTCCTTGTCGCAGCAGTTGGGCTTGGTCTGGTCGCAGCACAGGAAGATGTGCCGCGTGGCGACGGGGACGCCCAGCGCTTCAGCGATGCGGTGCTGACGCTTGGCCATCGGCAGCACAGCACGGTTGTTGGGGGTGGAAGTCGGCTCCTGGCTCATGGGTCTTTATCCTAGCCTGACTGCTGGTGGGGGCGTAGGGGGCAGGGGGTAGAGGGCAGGCGGCAGGGAAAGACAAACCACAGAGGCACAGAGAAAGAGAAGACAGGCGGCAGGGGGGCTGGTCGCTGGAGGTGTGGGGGCCGACGAGGGGATGCGAGAGCTATAAAATAGATGTGCTATGAGTTCTTCCGCAGAGCCGCGGCCGATCCACCTGGACCTGCAAAAGGACAAGGCCCTGACCGTGCGCTGGTCGGACGGGCGGGTGTCGGTCTACCCCATCGCGTATCTGCGGCGGATGTCGCCCTCAGCGGACGCCCGGCAGCTTCGCGAGGAGATGGCGAAAAACCCGCTCGCCGTCCTGCCCGCAAGCCAAAGCAGCGGGCCGCTGACTGCCACCAGTGCTGAGCTGGTGGGCAACTATGCGCTGCGGATCCGCTTCTCCGACGGCCATGACACCGGGATCTACTCCTGGTTCTATCTGCGCCAGATCGATCCCGATAAGCCCGATAACGATGCTGATCAATAGTCCTGCTGAGGAGGGGGGCGACGCTGCTGTGACGCTGGACCCGCGCTGCCTTCGGACCGACGCTGGCGAGCCCATCGCGCTGGACGTGCCCGATCCGTTTCTTTACGAAGTCCTGGCGACGGAAGCGGATACGGACGAGCAGGGCCACGTGAACAACGCGGTGTACCCGCGGTGGATGGACCAGGCGGCCTACGCGCACTCGTGTGCAGTGGGCTACGACTGGGCGGCGTATCAGCGGCTGGGGGCCTGCTTTGTGGTCCGTCGGCACGAGATTGATTATCTGGACATGGCGTTCACGGGCGACCGGCTCGTGGTGGCCACCTGGCCTTGCCGAATGGAGCGGTTCCGGGCTTTGCGTCGGCACCAGATCGTGCGGTTAAGCGATGGCCAAACCCTCGTACGAGCTTTAACCACCTGGATTTATACGGACCTTGCCACGCGTCGGCCCCGGCGGATGCCCCCGGTGCTGATTGCTGCCTTTGGGCCGCGGTAGGAGCCGGGGAGCGCTTGATTAATTTTGAGGGCTGCGGTATAGGATTGCCGATGTTAACTCGCGGGCAGGGGGACGCTCGCGCCCGCTGGCTTGAACTATATAAAAGGCTGGGCTGTTGTGGATCGCTCGTAGCGAATCCTCGTCGTTCTGCCTGATGGGATGGAAGGCTGGCCCGTAGAGGGAGAACGCTCCCTGTCTTTTCCAAGGAGACCATTGTTATGACAGGTAAGCCACTTTCGATCGCATGTATGGGGGCCATGGTGTGCGGTCTGTCGGCGTCGGCGTGGGCCGAGTCTGCCGACACGGCTTCGCTGCAAGCCGAAGTCGCGGCGCTGCGCAGCGAGGTCGCCCAGCTCCGCCAGTCGCAAGACGCCAACTGGCTCAACGAGCGTCGGGCGGAGGAGGTCAAGGGTCTGATCCGCGAGGTGCTCTCGGATGCTCAGACCCGTCAGTCGCTGCTCCAGGACGGCATCACCGCCGGCCACAACGGCAGCAACTTCTTCCTGGCCAGCAGCGACGGCTCGTTCCTGCTCAACGTCGGCGGTCAGGTGCAGTTCCGGTGGATCGCCAACCATCAAGACGACGCCACCGATGAGGACGACAGCGGCTTCCAGGTCCGCCGCACCAAGCTGAAGTTCGGCGGCCACATCGCCGACCCGCGCATCGGCTACGACATCGTCCTGGCGACCGACTACCGGGACGGCAACGTCTTCGTCGAGGATGTCGTGCTCAGCTATGACCTGACCGACAACCTGGAGATCCTCGGCGGTAAGTTCAAGCTGCCGTTCCTCCGCGAGGAGCTGGTCAGCTCGGCCCGCCAGCTCGCTGTTGAGCGTTCCTCGGTCAACGAGTTCTTCACGCTCAACCGTGCTGAGCAGATCCAGTTGGTCTACACGGCGGACATGTTCCGCGTGGCTGGCGCGCTGAGCGACGGCGCCAACTCGGAGTTCAGCGACTACAACGCTGACACCTCCGAGATCGCCCTCACCGGCCGCGTGGACGTCAAGCTCTCGGGCGAGTGGGATCAGGAAGCGGACTTCACCTCCTGGTCCGGCGAGCCGCTGGCGGTGTTCGTCGGCGGTGCGGTGCACTATGAGACCGGCGACGCCCAGAACGCCGCGGTTAACGCCGCTCGGGCCACCGCGGATTACTTCTCCTGGACCGTCGACGGCCAGGTGGAGTACCAGGGCGCCAACCTCGCTGCTGCGTTCATCGGCGGTCACCTCGACCCCGATGCGGGCGGCGACCGCGACATGTACGGCTTCGTCGTCCAGGGCGGCTACAACATCAACGATCAGATCGAGCCGTTCGCCCGGTGGGAGTGGATCGATGATGACGCTGGCGGCGATGACTTCCAGGCGGTGACCGTCGGCGGCAACTACTTCCTGAACGGCCACGCGGCCAAGTTCACCGCGGACCTGGTGTGGGTCTACGACGGCAGCCTGACGGCCAATCCGTTCGGCGCCGACGCCACCAGCACCGGCCTGGGCCTGGGCAACATCACCAATGCCGAGGACGATGACGTGCTGGCCCTGCGGGCCCAGTTCCAACTGCTGTTCTAAAACAGCACGCGATTCGCGTCCCTCACGGGACGACCAATCCAAAGGCGACTTGGAAGCCAGCCTCCAAGTCGCCTTTTTCTTTTTAGAGGGCAGGAAGACAGGGGGCAGGGGGCAGGAAAGATAAACCACAGAGGCACAGAGAGAAAAGGGGGCAGGCGCGGGCAAACCACGAAGACGCCAATCGGTGGGCGGGCCGGC
>DASVCG010000074.1:0-3785 GCA_036381755.1 Phycisphaeraceae bacterium
GGCCGCCCCCCCTGCTGCCTGCGATCCCCCCGCTGCCTGCGCCCCTCCCGCCACCGCCGCCCCATTTCCGGGGGCACTTCCGGGGGTTCCGGGGGTTTCGGGGGCGGGGGTGGACGGTTCCTCCGCCAAAGCGGAGCCCGCAGCACGGTTGGCCGCAGCCACCTGGGCCCGCAACTTGGCCAGAAGATCGCTGGATGAGGGCGAGGAAGGCGTGCCCGACGAGGAACTCTCCGCCCTCCGCTCGGGCAGCGGCGGCAAGGGCGGCATGTCGCTATTGGAGGAGGAGCCGCGGCTCCGCGAAGCCCCAGCCACCGACGAGCCGGGCCGCGACGGGCTGGCAGAGGGCGTCAGATCCGCCTGCGATTGAGCCGCCTGGCCCTCCCCGCTGGGCGAAGAGGCCGATTCAGGCGAATCCGACTGCATCGCGTACCAGCCCAGGATGCCGGCACACACCACCACGACAACCAGCAAGGCGATCTTGTACGACTTGTTCATGAGGCGAACCTCCCTCCGTGGGGGCTCGTTGTAGTGTACCAGCAGCCCTGGAGCCCGCCACGACAGCCCCAGCGGACCGCCGCTGACAACCCCTGCTCCTTTTGCAGATCGGCTCAGGCTCAATCGCAGCGTGAATGTGTGCTAAACTTCGGGACACGCATGCCCTCGCAAGCTCTGCCCGCCCAGGATGACCCGCTTCTGGAAGACCTGACCCCGCCTCAGCGTCAAGCGGTGACGCACGTGGATGGCCCGCTACTGGTGCTGGCGGGCCCGGGCTCGGGCAAGACACGGGTCATCACCCGCCGCGTGGCGTACCTGGTCCGCCGGGTGGGCATCGCGCCGTGGAACGTGCTGGCGATCACCTTCACCAACAAGGCCGCGGGCGAGATGCGCCAGCGCGTCGCGCAACTGCTGAGCCCCGGCGAGGCCCGCGCGCTGACCGTGGCCACCTTCCACAGCCTCTGCGCCCGGATCATCCGCCAGTATGCCGACCGCCTGGGCCTGCCGCCGGGCTACTCCATCTACGACACCGCGGACCAGCAGCGGGCCATCAAGCAGGCCCTGGAGGACCTGGAGATCAACGTCCGGAACTTCCCGCCCTCCAGCGTGCTCTCCACCATCAGCCGCGCCAAGAACGAATTGACCGACGCCCAGGCCTACGCCGACCTGGCCAGCGACTTCTACGCCCGCACCGTCGCCAGGATCTACCGCAAGTACGACCAGATCCTCACCCGCAACCACGCCCTGGACTTCGATGACCTGCTGCTCAAGGCCGTGGAGCTGCTCAAAAAGCACCCGGATGTGCTGGCGGCGCTGCAGGAGCGGTTCCAGTACATCCTCATCGACGAATACCAGGACACCAACCACGCCCAGTTCGTGCTGGCCAGCGCCCTGGCCGCCAAGCGTCAGAACCTGTGCGCCACCGGCGACCCGGACCAGTCCATCTACGGCTGGCGCGGGGCCAATATCCGCAACATCCTCGAATTCGAAAGCCACTACCCCAACGCCGCGGTCGTCCGCCTGGAGCAGAATTACCGCTCCACCCGCACGATCCTGGCCGTCGCCGACGCCCTGATCCGCCACAACAAAGCCCGCAGGCACAAAGCCCTGTGGACCTCCAACGACGAGGGCCAGCCCGTGACGCTGGCGATCTGCATGGACGAGCGGCACGAAGCCGCCTGGCTCGTCGACCAGATGCGCCGCCTGCACCAGGAACAGCACATCCCCTGGAGCGGCATGGCGGTGTTCTACCGCATCAACAGCCTCAGCCGCGTGGTGGAGGACGCCTTCCGCGTCGCGGGCGTGCCCTACCAGATCGCCCGCGGCACCGCGTTCTACGACCGCAAGGAGATCAAGGACGCCGTCGCCTTCCTGCGCACGATCGCCAACCCCGCGGACGAGGTGAACCTGCTGCGCATCATCAACACGCCGGCACGCGGCATCAGCGACAAGTCCGTCAAGGCCCTCCAGGCCCACAGCCTCGCGCACAACCGCCCCATCGACCAGGTGCTGCGCGACCCGGCCCAGGTTCCTTCGCTCAACAACCGCGCCCAGGCCAGCGTCGCCAAGTTCGCCCGGCTGCTTCAGCAGTGGCGCACCCTCGCGGGGCTGGAGGATGGCTGCCCCGCCGCTGCGGATCGCGGTGGTCACGAGCCGTCGCTCCGCGAGCTGGTCCAGCGTGTGCTGCGCGAATCGGGCCTGGAGGCGCACCACCGCGACGACCCCGCTGACCCCGACCAGGAGCGGCTCGCCAACCTGGGCGAGCTGGTCAGCTTCGCTCAGCAGTTCGAGGAGGAATACGCCGGGGAGGCCCAGGGGGAAAACAGCAGCCCGCCGCCCACGCTGGCGCAAAAGCTCCTGGCATTTCTGGAGCAAATCAGCCTCGTCAGCGACGTGGACGGCGTGGACGCCAGCGAAGGGGCTGTCACGCTCATGACCCTGCACGCCGCCAAGGGCCTGGAGTTCTCCGTCGTGGCGATGATCGGCATGGAGGACGGCCTGCTGCCTCACTCCCGCGCCCAGGAAAGCCCGGGCCAGGAAGAGGAGGAGCGCCGGCTGTGCTTCGTGGGCATCACCCGTGCCATGCAGCACCTGATCCTCACCCACGCCAAATACCGCACCGTCTTCGGCCAGACGCAGCCCACCATCCCCAGCCGATTCCTGCACGAAATGCCCCAGGAGCACCTGGAGCAGGTGGACCTGTCCGACCAGGCCGACGATTCGTACCGGGAAAGCCACCCCACCTTCACCGACGCCCAGCGCGAAGCAGCGATGTTCCCGCCCGGCACGCTGGTGCGCCACCCGCAGTTCGGCCTGGGCCGCGTCGTCGACGTCGCCCCCATGGGCGCACACACCCGCGCCCGCGTCGAGTTCAACACCGCGGGCCTCAAAACACTCATCCTCCAGTACGCCCGGCTCGAACGACTCTCCTGATCAAAAAGACGGCAGCGGGCCGGCGGCAGACGGTAGGAAAAGCAAATCACATAGCCGGCGCGCCCCAACGGAGAACACGAATGGAACGGCCCCCGGTAGCCCGCCCCCGACGAGGGCGCGGGTAGAGCTGCATCAAAAAGCGGGGGAACATCAAAAGCCCTCTCCCCCGCTTGCGGGGGAGCCCCCCGGAACAGGGTAGGGTGAGGGGGCAACAACAGGTGGGGGGCTGCCCCGGAAGCAGCGTTTAACAGCAGTTCGCAGAACCACGCAATCGCGAGGCAGAAGACCTCAGTCTGCTTGACGCTACCCGATTCACTCGCCCGTTCGACAGGGATGGATGCGGCGCAGAAAAGCCAGGATTTCATCGACGATTTGCGCCTCCGAAGCAGTCGCGTCGATGATCACCGCGTCGGAAGCGGGCTCCTCCAGGGCATCGAACTGACTGGCCACCAGATCGGGCCCGAAAAAGTGATTTTGCCGACGGGCCAAGCGGTCGCGGGCGGTGGCTGGGTCGACTTTGAGATAAACCCACACCAGCGGCTGAGGCAGGCTGCGCGCCAGCCGACTACGGTAGGCTCGCTTCAGTGCTGAGCAGGCCAGGATGACCGGCTCGTCGCGCTGCTGACTTTGGCGGAGCAGGTCGTTGAGGCGGTCCAGCCAGGGCTGCCGATCGGCTTCATCGAGGGGCACGCCCTGCTTCATCTTCGCGACGCTGGCGGGCGAATGATGGTCGTCCGCGTCGATGAATCGCCAGCCCAGTTTTCCTGCCAGGGCCTGCCCCACCGTGCTCTTGCCGCTGCCCGCTACGCCCATCAAAACCACGCTCATCGCCACAAGCCTACTCCCCGGCGCCCCGG
>DASVCG010000075.1:0-3919 GCA_036381755.1 Phycisphaeraceae bacterium
GCTGCCGCTGGCGGGCGTGGAATATGTCAGCGGGGCTGAGTCGCGCCGCGACACGGGCGAGCCGCACGCGCTCGACGGCGAACCCCGGCCCGACAGCGTGCAAAGCTTCACCTGGTGCTTCGCGATGGGCTTTGATCCCGCTGTTCGGGACGGCGACGACCGCTACCGCATCGGCCCGCCCGCCAGCTACGACACCTGGCGGCGGTACGTGCCCGACCTGCGCCCGCCCTGGTCCGGCCCACTGCTGGATTGGTCCTACAGCCATCCCGTCACGCTCGAGCCGATCCGCCGCACGCTCTTTCCCCATGAATCGCCCGAGGAGCCCTGGCGCGGCCTGTGGCACTACCGCCAGATCTTCGAGCCGGCGCACCTGAACGATCCAGCCGTCCACGCCATCACGCTGGTCAACTGGCCGCAGAACGACTACTGGCTGGGCAATCTCATCGACTGCCCGCCCGCTGATCAGCAGCGCTACGAGCAGGAGGCACGCGAGCTTTCACTGTCGCTGTTCTACTGGCTTCAGAACGAAGCGCCGCGGCCCGATGGCGGCACGGGCTATCCCGGGCTCTACCTCGTGCCCGATGTTCTGGGCACCCGCGACGGGCTAGCGATGGCCCCGTACATCCGCGAATCCCGCCGCATCCGCGCCCGCTTTACCGTCACGGAGAACCATGTCGGCACAGACGCCTTGGGCGGCCGGCGTCCCGCGCCGTTCCCCGATTCGGTCGGCATCGGCTACTACCGCATCGACCTGCACCCATCCACCGGCGGAGATAACTACATCGACATCCCCGCTCAGCCGTTCCAGATCCCCCTGGGGGCGCTGATCCCGCAGCGCGTAGAGAACCTCCTGCCGGCGTGCAAGAACCTCGGCACGACGCACATCACCAACGGCTGCTACCGCCTGCACCCGGTGGAGTGGAACATCGGCGAGGCGGCGGGGCTGCTGGCGGCGTTCTGCCTGGAGATGGGCATTCCTCCCGCTGCGGTGCACGAGCAGCCAGACCGCCTGGCGGCCTTCCAAGCCCTCCTGACCCAGCAGGGCATCGAACTGGCTTGGCCGGAAGAGGTGTTCTCCACCTAAAACGCCGGGCCTGGAGCGGGGTCAATCCAAACGCAGCGGCCTACCGCTTCACGGTTTAGCTTTGGCGCACCCGCGAGGGATGCGCGAGGCTCACGTTGCGGGATTTACCCCTGAGTGAAGATAGATGGGGGCGTGTTCAGGCCGTGATCGAGCTGGTTTGAACCGACGTTTGACACTAGCGTTTCGGATGCCACTCGATCACGTGGATGCCCAGCGGCTCGATGGTCAGTGTGGCCACGGCGAGGCCGTCGTCATGGACCAGCGGCAGCGTCGCGGACTCATCGCCGTGCAGCGTGACGCTCTCGCCAGTCACCGTATCGCTCGCAACACCCAGCCGCGCCTCCAGCGGCTGATCGGCGATGTTGGTCACGATGGTCATCAGCCGACCGTCCGGCGATGCCCACGTGCTGGCGAGGATGCCCGGCAGGCTGGTCTTGCGACCCTGTTCGGTGGTGAGAGTGGGAACCTCGCTGAGCAGGTGCGGCGGTCGACGCATCTCGCCAAGGGCAAGGAAATCGCTCCACCGCTCGCGGACTGCGCAGGCACGCTTGACGTAATCGAGGTGCCGGGCGACGGCTTCATCAGCGAGATATTTCGGCTGCATTGACGACGTCCACAAGCGGCCGATCTGGTTGCCGACCACCAATTGCCAGCCGATCTGCATCGCCGGCAGCGGGTCGCCGGGCTTCGGCGGTTCGAGTCGGACTGTCCGGCCGTAGCCGGTGTGATAATCGTGGTAGACCGCACCGAACAGCGGGACGTATCCGGGCCAGATTTCGAAGTGAATCAGCTTGTTGGTGAACACGTCGATGAAGTTTTCAGCCACGCCCTCGCCGGTTAGCACCAGGCCGGGATAATGCGATTGACCGGCCTTGAGGATCGCAGCGGCGCGGTCATGCTCGGCTTGCACCATGTCGCGCGTCACGCCCACCGGGTGGCCGTGGTTCGGATCGAAGCAGGTGTTGTACTCGTACGCACCGCCGAAGTGAGCGGCCCCGCCCTGGTCGAGGTAGAGCCCGTGGACGCCATGCTCGCGGACCACATCCGCGGCCACGCCCGCCAGGTAATCGGTCCACCACGTGCTGTGGACGCACACGTGGGCCGCGGTCAACTGCTTCCACGTGCTGGTATAAAGCGAGCCATCGGCCCGACGGCTGACCCGCGGCTTCACCTCATCGTAACCGGGCGCAGCGGTATCCCACAGCCGGATGTTCAGGTACGGGAAAACATGCGCGCCATGGGCCTGCATGGTGGCGACGATCTCGTCGAAACCCGCCGGGGCGGCAGCCTGGACGGGGAACGCACCGGCGCCGGTCGTATAGCGGACACAATCGCGCTTGTCCGCCTCGGACCAGTGATACCATTGCACCCCGATGGGGCCGGCAAACTCCTTGGCAGCAAGCAGCACACGATCGAGTTCGATCCGGTTGTCCAATTGTTTGACATCAGCGCGGAGCATCAGCGTCATCCGCTTGAGCCAGTCCGCTACATCGTCGCGCTCAGCAAGGGGGCCTCGCGCCGCCCAGGCCTGCTTCAATGCCCAGGCGCGGTAGATGCGCGCAGCGTCGTACCAGTCGCCGGCGAACCCGCCGAGGATCATCGGGTACGGCATCGCGTAATCCAGGCCGGGCTTTGCGCTTTCATCGGGGAAGTGCGCGACTTCATACACTAGCCGTTCGCGATCGGGCTGGGGGGTGTAAAAAAAGATCTTGGGATAGCCTGCGCCGTCGTGCGTGGCCATGTAGAGCCCCGCGCCGGGCTGCCGGGCGGGGTAATAGAAGTCGCCAACCTTGTGGTAGTAGGCGGAAAGCTGCATCTGCCCGCGCGCGGTGGGATAGGGCAGGCCGTGCGGTCGCGCCGCGCCGAAACCCAGGTTCGAGCCGAACTGCTTGCGCTGCTCGGCCTCGGTGGCGTCGGTGGTCAGCGGCATCTGCGGGCCGTCTTCCTGCGGCGGCATGTCCAGCCCGATCGGGTTGCGGACGCTGCGGCCCTCGGCAGGGGAGCAGATCAGATAATCGTTCTGCCCCGTGCCGTCGATCGGGCTCAACTCCATGACCGGGAAAATCACGCGCCAGATGCCGTGCTTGCTGCTGTTGCGCACCGCGATCCGCCACGCCCCGAAACCTGTCTCCGGGTCTGTCGACGCTCGCACCTCCACATCGATCGTGGCGTCATCGTTCGGCAGCTTGACGCCCACCCACCGCAGAACCAGCTCGTCACGCTCCCGGTGCGCGGTGCGCGACGCGGCCTGAGCGGTGTTGTCGACGGTGATCAGCATTTTTTCATTGCTCGGATCGGGCGTCAGCTCGACTTTCCAAAGCAGCGCCTTCGAGGCCTGGTCAGGGGGCTGAAGGAAGACCGCGCCCAGGTCGGCGTGCCGCAGCGTCAGCAGGCCCATGCCGTCGTTAGGTGAGGCCAACGCGAACGCCAGCCCGCCGACGTTCCAGCGGATCGTTTGATCGCTCACCGCTGCATGGGTGTCTGGAGAGGTCATGGTGAGTCCGGCTGCGGCGGCGATCGCGCCGACCACACCGATGAGCCACGACTGGAGTGATCGTTTCCGCTTCGGAGGAAGGTTTCGCATAAGTCGCCTGATCGTGGAGGGGAAGCGTCGCAGCGAGGTCAAAGTGGACGCGAGCGGCGTGACGAATCACTCGGCCGTCCAGACATAGTAAGGCAGCCCGTTCGAATACTCGCCCTGGGTGTTAACGAGGTCCGCGAAGTACTCTGGCTTCGTGGCCGCGGCATGACCGTCGGCGTACATGGTGTTGACCGACCCGCCATGGCGGGCATGCAGTTGCCAGGTCAGGCCTGTCCCGCTGCCTATGCCGATCG
>DASVCG010000076.1:0-3136 GCA_036381755.1 Phycisphaeraceae bacterium
ACCGTCAGGAACACCGCCATCGGGTCGTTGCTGCCCGATTCCAGCTCCAGCAGCGGGCGGAGATGACCCTTGAGGCTCACGCCGCGGGAACGCATGATGGCGAAGACCGCTGCGGCGTCGGTGGAGGAGACGGTGGCCGCCAGCAGCAGGCCTTCGGTCAGGGAGAAGCCCAGCGCCGCCCAGCACAAGAGGCCCAGCACCCCCCCGGTCACCACCACGCCGATCGTCGCCAGCAGCAGCCCCGGCGCTAGCAAGGAGCGGACGCTGTGCCAGTGCGTGTCCAGCCCGCCGCCGAAGATGATGTAGGCCAGCGCGATGGTTCCGACGAGGTTGGCCAAAGGGGCGTTGTCGAAGTAGATCCCGCCGATGCCGTCGGAGCCGGCCAGCATCCCCAGGACCAGGAACATCAAGAGCGCCGGCACGCCGATGCGCTCGGAAACCTTGCTGGCCAGCACGCTCAGCAGGATCAACACGCCGGCGATCAAAAGCAGTTGAGGAATGTGGTCCACGGTTTGGCCGAACGGCTAGGAAACAAACGTCCAACCCGCCTCCGCGATTCTAGTAGCGGCGCTGGAGCCAATCGCGTGGATAGACTTGTTCGGGTCAGGATTCGCCACAGATGCCCGAAGCGCGGTTTGATGAGGTGGGAAGCGCGCGGGCTGTAGACAGCGGCAAAGTCATGCCGGGCGGGTGGTCGGGCCGTAGGCGCGGCCTTTCCACACGTTGCCGCCGTGGTGATAGCGCCACGCGCTGGCGAGGATGATCGCCGCGTACAGCGCCGAGCCGATGGGCACGGTCCAGGCGTAGCGGGCCGGCAGGTCCAGCAGCCTCCGCACCGCGTTCATCGCGCGGGCCGGCAGGAGCACCGTCATCGCCGACAGGCCCACCCCCACCAGCGCCCAGGGCGAAGGCGACGCGGCCAGCCAAACGAGGCTGGCGATCAGATACACCGGCGGCAGGACGTTGGCCAGCAGGATCACCGGCACCACCCACGCCAGCCGAAGCGGCCGGTATTCCATCCCCGCGTAGGCGTTCTTGGTCAGCCCTTCCCACATGTCCGCCCAGCCGTTGTACATCCGGCACCACAGCAACTGCGGCGCCAGCGCAATGCGGATGCGCCCGCCCGCGGCCTTGAGCTTGCGGCCCAGCGCCAGGTCTTCCACCACCTGATCGTGCACCGCCTCGTGCCCGCCGATGCGGTCGTACAGCGATCGGCGGACGAGGATGAACGCCCCGCCCGTGAGCGTGTCGGGCCAGGCCGGGTCCATCGCCTTCTCAAAGGGAAACAGCAGCCCGATCGCCAGCACCATCTGCATCTGCACGATGGCCTCCGCCGCTGAGCCGAACGTCAGCCGCGGCCACAGCGCCACTACGTCCGCACTGCTGTGCTGGGCCAGCTCCACCGCCCGGCGAAGGCAGCGCGGGTCCCAGTGGATGTCCGCATCGGTGAAGCAAAGAAACTCCGCCTGCGGCAAAGATCGCCCATCGGCTGTCGCGCCTTCCGCTTGATCGTCCGCAAGCGCAGCGGCTTGCTCAGCCTGCTCAAGCTGCTGCAAACGCTGATAGCCCAGGTGCAGCGCCCAGCACTTGCCCGTCCAGCCGGCAGGCGGATCGCCCGCGTGACGCAGCACCGTCAAATGCCCATAGCGTGCTGCGCAGGCCGCGGTGATCGCGGGCGTGGCGTCGTCGCTGTGATCATCCACGAACACCACGCGGCAGCGCGGGTAATCCTGCTGACACAGCCCCGGCAGGGTTTGTTCCAGGTGCTCCGCCTCATTACGGCCGGGACACAGAAGCGCGACCATCGGCAGGCGTTCATCCGCCTGATCGCTCTCGCCGCCCGACGCGGAGCCATCCAGCGCAGCACGTCCGCTCGCCGGCTCCCCCGCCTGCTGCGGCTCGTCCTGCGGGTCCAGGCGGTGCTGAAGATTTCTGCGGTAAACCCCTGAAAAGTTGAACCGCGCCCACAACAGCGCCACCGCCGACAGCACCGCCAGATAGCAACCCACCAGCATCGCGGGCATCTCCCGACAAGCCTAAAACCTCCCCGGCGATGCCCGTGAGTATAGGGGTTTTGAGCCGTTCGCAGGCGTGCCTCAGGCGCGGGCCTTCGTCAGCCATCAGCGAGAAGCGCCCGCCGATGGGGGAAAAACCCGCTGCTGGACCTGGCGCAGTTTGCGCGGGTATCACACCCGGCCGAAGATGTACTCGTGCAGGTAATGAATCTCCTGCGCCTGGCCGTCGAGTTGCCAGGCGTTGAGGTCGCCGATGGAGATCAACCCGCACAGCCGGCCGTGGTCGTCCACCACCGGCATATGGCGGATGCGCTGGCTCTTGAAGACGCCGCGGACCTCCTCCAGCGGGGTCTGCGGTCGGCAGCAGATCACCTGGCGGGTCATCACCTGCGCCACGGGCGTTCGGCCGGGGTCCAGCCGCGCACCAACCACCCGCTGCAGCACGTCCCGCTCGGTGAAGATGCCCGCCACGCGCCCGCGCTCCACCACCACCAGCGAGCCGATCTGGTGCTCGTTCATGATCCTGGCCGCATCGAGCACCATCGCCTGCGGGTTGATGGAAAACACCTGCGAGCCCTTGCGCGAAAGAAGATGACGGACCTGGGTCATGCGTGACTCCTTTTCTTGAGCTGCTGGACGCCTCAAGCCAGCAGACCAGGGGGGCCTTAGACAGCCGCACGCAAGTTCAAAGAGCACCAGCGCCAGCCAAAAGAGAAGGGACGATCAATCGACGCTGGACGCTTTTAGCGCTTTTAGGAGCCACCCCGCAGTGTACCACCGCGCCCGCGGGGGCCCAATAGATTTTGAAGTTTGCCGGATGAGCGGGTTTTGGCGGTTGTTCGTCTCGCGTAACTATTTCGCGTAGCTATTTCTGCGAGCGCTTGGACGAACGCTTAGAACAGCCGACCCTGGTTCGTCGGCGGGGCGGACTTGGACGACTCGAGCACGTCGCGCACCTCCTGGAGCAGGTCGTCCAGGTCGCGGAACTCCTTGTAGACGCTGGCGAAGCGGACGTAGGCCACCTGATCCACGTCCTTGAGCCGCTGGGCCAGCAGCCGGCCGATCTCCGCGGCCTCCACCTCGCGCTCGTGCCGCTTGTAAAGCTCCTCCTCCACCTCCTC
>DASVCG010000077.1:0-8770 GCA_036381755.1 Phycisphaeraceae bacterium
TGCAGTAGCCGGGGCTGATGCGGCCGATGGCGCCGAACGCGCGCTTGCGCACCGACCAAAGCTGGGCACGCTGGACCGGGTCGGCACATCGGCGGATGTCGAAAGCGCCGCGCCGCTGGCAGATGTCGATGATCTGGTCCATCTGCTCGTCCAGGGCCTGCTCGACGCCGTCGATCTCGATCAGGAGCAGCGCCTGGGCGGTGGGGGAAAAGCCGTAGCGGAACGCCTCCTCCACCACGCGGATCATCTGCCCGTCCATCATCTCCAGCGAAGCGGGCACCAGGCCGCTGGCGATGATGTCGCTGACGGTTTGGCAGGCGTCGCGGGAGGCGGAGAAGACAGCGTAGAGGGTGCGGAAGTGCCGCGGGCGGGGGGTGAGCCGGCACCAGAGCCGCGTGATCAGCGCTAGCGTCCCCTCCGAGCCGCACAGCAAGGCAGGCAGGTCCGGGCCGATGCCCTCGGTCAGGGTGTCGGCACGCGTGGTGAGGATGGAGCCGTCCGCGGTGACAAGCTCCATGCCCAGGATGTGGCCGCAGGTGACGCCGTATTTGAGCGTATTGAGCCCGCCGGCGTTGGTGGCGGCGTTGCCGCCGATGGTGCAGGCCTTGTGGCTGGAGGGGGTGGGGGCGAAGTGAAGCCCCTCGCCGCCGGGGGTGGCCGCGACGGCTTCGGAGAGCATGGCGTTGAGCACGCCGGCCTGCACCACCGCCACGCGGTTGGGGATGTCGATGGACTCGATGCGGGTCATGCGGGCGGTGGAGAGGATCACGCCCTGGCCGTAGGCCACAGCCCCGCCGGTGAGCCCCGTTCCGCTGCCGCGCGGCACGATGGGCATGTTGTGCTCGCGAAGGACGCGCACGCACGCCGCGACCTCGTCGGTGGTGCGCGGAAACACCGCCGCGGTGGGCAGCCCCCGGGCGATGGGAAAGCCGTCGCTTTCGTAGGCGTGCAGGGCGTCGGGGTCGTCCAGCACGCCATCGGCCCCGACGACAGCGCACAGGTCGGCCACGACCGGGTGAGAATGGACCATCCTCTTATCGTAGGGGACAGCAGCCTGTTCGAGAACGGGTTTTCCTGTTGTTTTATTCCCGCGGGCGTCAACTTATTTTCATCGTACGGCCTGGTGGGTTCGCGTGCGGTAGGTGGTGCTCCAGACCTGGTCGATGACCCGGCCGTGGGTGATCCGCTGGCGGTCGATGGTCCAGGTGACGCTGCGTTCGAGAACCGGGCTGGCGTAGCCCGCGATGACGGAGGGGACAGCGTCGCGGCGGGCGGCGTACCAGGGCAGCCCATCCGCGGCCTCACCGCCCGCCAGGCGGCGCAAACGCGGGGTATCCAGCGCCAGCGAGCGAATCGGCTGGATTTGAGGGGCAGGCGGGCCCAGATCCACCAGCCCCGCGGGCGATTCGCACCCCGCAGCCAGGGCCGCCAGCACGACCACCGCTGACACGGGCCGCCATCCTGTCCATTTCCGGCTAGCCATCACCCCACCCCAAGCGAAAGCCATGCCAGGGCCGGCCGGGGCGTTGGGGCGGTTGATCGGCTTATATTTCTTTAATTAGACGAGACTTGCGTCACGTATCCGGCGGCGGGCGCGGGCGGATCGGGCCCGTTGTGCCGGATGTTGCTTTTGGGCAACGCCCGGGTGTAGCCGCGGCGTCAGCTTCGCAGGGGGTTGTCGTGCCGGGCCAGGGCGTCCAGCTCAGCCCGGCCGGTCAGGACGCGCAGGGTCAGGTCGTAGCGCCGGCTCTGGCCCGGCTCGAGCCACTGCTCCGCCAGGGGGTGGGCGTCGTTCTCCTTGCCCATGAGCGAGCCCCAGAAAGGCTCGATCGCGGTCACGTACGAGCCGCCAGAGCCGAAGTGCTGCCAGTTGGCCACGCGGGGCAATTGGTCGGTGCGGTGCTGGATCTCCACGCCCAGGCTGAGCTTGCGGTTGAGGATGCCCGCCCGCGCCAGGCGCTGCCTGTCGCCCTGGGCGTCGAAAACGAAGCCTCGCTCGCCCCCGCTGCGGTGCTCGGGCAGGGGGTCGGGGATCCGCTTGAGGCGTTCGAGGTTGCCCAGGGGCGCATCGCTGGGGCGGTTCCAGGTGTCGGTGACCCGGCCGCGGAAGACCAGCCGTGCGCCTTTGTCCACCAGCGGGTAGCCGAAGTTGATGTGGTAAAGCCAGTTGTGCGGCACGCGAGTGTTGCCGAGGTTGACGACCTCATCCTGAATTTCGATGACCGGCTGGCCGAGGGTGCAGCGGATGCTTCGGCGGATTTCGTAGACCGGCCCGAACATGCGCGAGTCGCGGATGACCAGGTCCAGCCGCATGGTCAGGTCGCCCCGGCGGGAGTCGGGGTTGTGCAGGGCCACCAGGGCCGCGGGCTGGTTGGAAAAGCGGCCGTGGAGGGAGACCTCCTGGCCGTCTTCCTGCCTGGGCCCGCCGATGGTTTGGGGCCCGCAGGTGGTGATGAGCCCGCCGGGCCAGCCGTGGAGCCACTCCAGGCCGCGGTGGTAGGCGTGGCTGGGGGGCTTGTAGCCGTTGGGGGTGAGGAAGGCGAGGCTGTGCTGTTGATAGAAGGCCTCGACGATATCGCCGCCACGGTCCAGGGCGACGGTGAAGCGCAGGCCCGAGCCGGTGTCGACGAGGGCCACACGGCAGCCGGGCGAGCCGCCGGCGTCGGGGAAGTCGAACCGGGCGGTGCGGATACCGCCGACCTGATGGATGCAGCCGATCTTGTCGAAATCCAATGCAGATTGGGGAGCCATGGAATCCTCACGCGCTTGATGGGCCTGGGCGGTGGACGCGGTCGTTTTTGCGGGCGATCTTTTGGGCGATCTTCCGGGCGTTAACCGGTTAGAATGTAACCGAAACGCAGGTTATTCACACGGGAGGGCGATCCATGCCGGTGTATGAGTATGCGTGCGAGGATTGCGGAGCGGTGACCGAGGCGCTGCGCAAGATGGCTGAGGCCGATGCGCCGCTGGCGTGCGAGCGCTGCGGCAGCGAGCGGACCCGCCGGGCGCACAGCGTGTTCACCGCAGGCGGCTCCTCGCCAAGCAGCGGGGACGTGCCCTTGCCGATCGGCGGGTGCGGCCGATGCGGCAACCCGTACGGGTCGTGCTCGCTGGAGGATTGATCCGCTCGCCGACGGGCGGATCAATCCCATCCGCCCATAGCCCGCTTCACATGCATGCCTGTGGACCCCTTTGCCATTCTCTCGCCGGAGGGGCCGGTCGCCCGACGGCTGGCGGACCGGTTTGAGCACCGGCCCCAGCAGCAGGCGATGATCCAGGCGGTGCGCCAGACGCTGAGCACGGGCGGGCCGCTCCTGGTCGAGGCCGGCACGGGCGTGGGCAAAAGCTTCGCTTATCTTCTGCCCGCCATCGAGTGCATCGTCAGCAGCGCGGAAGAGGGGGACGATGACCGTCGCCAGCGGGTCGTGGTCTCCACCCACACCATCGCGCTCCAGGAGCAGTTGATCCAGCGCGACATCCCGCTCTTGCAGTCGGTGGTGGGCGAGGAGTTCTCCGCGGTGCTGGTCAAGGGGCGGGGCAACTACCTTTCGCTTCGCCGGCTGATGAACGCGTCCAAGCGGCAGGGCGACCTGTTCGCCGACCCGGAGGCGGTGCGCGCCCTGCACGCGATCGAGGACTGGGCGTACGAAACGGACGACGGCTCGCTGGCGACGCTGCCCCCCATGGACCGCCGGGGCTTCGCCGCGGTGTGGGACAAGGTGCAGTCCGACTCGGGCAACTGCATGGGTCGGCGGTGCCCGACGTACGCCAAGTGCTTCTACCAGCGCGCCCGCCGGCGGATGGAGAATGCGGACCTGCTCATCGTCAACCACGCCCTGTTCTTCGCCGACCTGGCCCTGCGCGCCCAGGGCGCGGGATTCCTGCCTCCCTACGACCACGTCATCCTCGATGAGGCGCACATGATCGAGGACGTGGCCAGCGAGCACTTCGGCCTGTCGGTGAGCGAGTCGCAGGTGCGCTTTTTGCTGAGCAGCCTGATCAACCGCCGCACGGGCCGCGGATTCCTGGCCGGCCTGCCCAAGCAGACCGATCAGGAATTGCTGGCGCGCGTGGTCGATCAGGTGGACCGCGCAGAGCAGGCGGCTAGCGCCCTCTTCGACGACCTGGTGCACTATCAGCAGACGCGCGGCAGACCCAACGGGCGCATCATGGAGCCGCGCATCGTCGACAACCCGCTAAGCCAGCCGCTGACAGACCTGGGCACGCTGCTGGGCCTGCTCAAGGAGAATGTTCAGGACGAGGCGGACCGCTACGAGCTATTGGGCTACATGGGCCGCTGCCAGGCGATGGCCCAGACGCTCGAGGCGCTTTTGGAGCAGAGCGAGCCCGACAGCGTGTACTGGCTGGAGGTGAGCCAGGAAGGGCGGTTGCGCCGGGTGCAACTGGCGTGCTCGCCCATCGATGTGGCGCCCTTGCTGCGGGCGAGGCTGTTCGAGGCCAAGGGGCCGACAGGGCAGCCGATGGGCGTGGTGCTCACCTCCGCCACGCTGGCGACAGGATCGCAGGAGCACCGCCACGGCAACGGCACGGGGCGCGCACAGGAGGCGGCGTTCGACCACATCCGCCAGCGGCTGGGCTGCCTCGAAGCGCCGGCAATCCAGCTTGGCTCGCCCTTCGACTACGCGCAGCAGGCGCAGTTGATCGTCGACCGTGCCATGCCCGATCCGACCGACGCGGCCTTCGTCGATCGGCTGGGCCCGGCGATCTTACGCGAGCTGGACCGCAGCGACGGCGGGGCGTTCGTGCTGTTCACCAGCTACGACCTGCTCCGCCGCACCGCCCAGGGACTGCGCCCGCACCTGCAGCAGCGCGGCATGCCGCTTCTGGTCCAGGGCGAGGGTACGCAGCGCTGGCAACTGCTGGAATTGTTCCGCGGCGATCGGCGCAGCGTGCTGCTGGGCACCGACAGCTTCTGGCAGGGGGTGGACGTGCCGGGCGACGCGCTGCGGAACGTGATCATCACCCGCTTGCCCTTCGCCGTGCCGGACCGCCCCCTGATCGAGGCCCGGCTGGAGCGCATCCGCGCCCGCGGCGGCAAGCCCTTCTTCGAATATTCCCTGCCCGAAGCGATCCTGAAGTTCAAGCAGGGCTTCGGCCGGTTGATCCGCTCCAAGCAGGACCGCGGCGCCGTCGTCGTGCTGGACCGCCGCATCCTCACCAAGCCCTACGGCAAGCGGTTCATCGAGGCCCTGCCGCCCCTGCCCGTGCGCCAGGCCGGCGAAGCGCAGAGCGATCCGGTGAAGAACTAGCAGCGACAATAGCCCCACCTCTGTGGTTTTCCGCGCCTACCGCCTACCCCCTATCCTCTACCCCCTATCTTCCTTCAGGCCTTTGTGGTTTTATGCATCATTCAGGCTTAGCATGTCCATGGCGGCTGGATCTTTAACACACCCGGACAGCCCCCTTGTTTTGGAGGCCCGCGGATGGCCCAGGCGACGCACAGCAGCGGCCCGCACGCCCACGAGCTTCGTCACGCGGACGGCTCGTGGCGATACACCAACCGCCTGGCTCATGAGGCCAGCCCCTACCTGCTCCAGCACGCGCACAACCCGGTCGACTGGTACCCCTGGGGCCCGGAGGCGTTCGAAGCCGCCCGCCGCGAGGATAAACCCATCTTTTTGAGCATCGGCTACTCCGCGTGCTACTGGTGTCACGTGATGGAGCGGGAGGTGTTCGAGAGCCCCGCGATCGCGGAGCGGATGAATGAAGGGTTCGTCAACGTCAAGGTGGACCGCGAGGAGCGGCCGGATGTGGATGATCTGTACATGACCGCAACGCAGATGATGACGGGGCGTGGCGGCTGGCCCATGAGCGTGTTTTTGACCCCGCCGGGCGCGCGGGGCCCGGACGATCCGGGGCTGCGGCCGTTCTGGGCGGGCACGTATTTGCCGCCTGAGCCGACTTTCGGCATGCCCAGCTTCCCGCAGGTGCTCCAGAGCTTGTCGCAGGCCTGGCAGAGCCGCAGGCAGGAAGTGCTCGAACACGCTGACCGCATCGCCCAGGCGATGGCGGAGCATCTGGGCGGCCAGGACCAGAGCGGGCCGCTGAGCGTCGAGCTGGTGGAGGGTGTGGTCGATCCATTGCTGCGCCACCACGACCCGGTGCATGGCGGGTTCGGTGGTGCGCCCAAGTTCCCCCAGCCCAGCCACCTCCAGCTCCTCCTGGCGGTGCAGCGGGCGACGGGCGATGAAAGGATCGCTCACGCGGTCGATCACACGCTGGAGCGCATGGCCCGCGGGGGGATCTACGACCATGTCGCGGGCGGCTTTCACCGCTACAGCGTCGATGAGGCCTGGCTCGTGCCGCACTTTGAGAAGATGCTCTACGACAACGGCCAGCTCGTGGAGCTTTACGCCCAGGCGTATGCGCAAAACCCCCGCGGGCCCCGCGCGCAGCTATACGCCCATGTGATCCGCCAGACGTGCGACTATGTGCTGCGCCAGATGACCGACGCGACGGGGGCGTTTTGGTCGGCACAGGATGCGGAAGCACAGGGCCGCGAGGGCAGCACATATATTTGGACGCGCGACGAGGTTGAGCGGGCGGTTGGCGAACCGGACCTGGCAACGCTAGCGCTGCGGCTGTACGGGCTGGACGGCGAGCCGAACTTCCGCGACCCGCACCACCCCGACGCGCCGCCAGCGTATGTGCTTCACCTGGTTCAGCCCCTGGACGCGGTCGCCCGCGAGCTGGGCATTGGCGAAGCAGCGCTGGAGGAAAAGCAGCGGCAGATCAATCAGCGGCTCAAAGCGGCGCGCGACCAGCGCCCCCAGCCGGCCACGGACGACAAGGTGCTCACCGGCTGGAACGGGCTGATGATCGCGGGCCTGGCGCAGGCGGGCAGCGAGCTTGGCGAGGACCGCTACCTCCACGCTGCCCGACGCGCCGCGGAGGCGATCCTGACGCACATGAGCGATGGCCGGGGCGGGCTGTACCGCGTGATGCGCCAGGGGCAGGCAAAGGTGCCCGCGTTCCTGGAGGATTACGCCTGCTTCGTGCACGGGCTGATCCAGCTCCACCGTGCAGGCGCTGAAGATGCGCCGCGCTACCTGGACCTGGCTTTGCAGCTCACCCGCGCCGCCATCGACCGCTTCGAGGCCCCCGCGGGCGGGTACTACGACACGCTAAAAGGGCAGGGCGATCTTTTCGTTCGGCTGCGAGGCACGTACGACGGGGCGGTGCCCAGCGGCAACAGCCAGATGATCCACAACCTGCTGGACCTTTACGAATTGACGCGCGACGCCTCGCTGCTCGACCGCGCGCAGCACGACCTGCAAAGCCTGGGCGGGGCGATGCAGCAGCAGGGCCTGGCGATGACCCACACGCTTGGCGCGCTGTGGCGGGCTATCGAGCTAGCGCCGCAGCGGTTCAGGCCCGCAGCGGAGCCGACACGAGAGGCCCGGGCTGACGGGCAAGTGATGGCCAGGCCGCTGACGGTGAAGGTCGAGCCGCAGCGAGTTGAGCTGGGGCAGGAGCCCGCGGAGCTGCGCATCACGCTGCGCATCGAGCCGGGCCATCACCTCAACGCGCATCAGCCAGGCGAGCCGGGCCTGGTCCCCACCGCGCTGGAGCTGGTTAACAGCGACAATCGAGTGCAGTTGGAAGTGGACTACCCCGCGGGGCAGGAGCAGCGGTTCGCGTTTGCGGATCGGCCCTTGTCGGTTTATGAGGGCCAGGTGACGATCCGCGCCCGGCTGCGGCTTTTGCCGCCGCAAGCCAGCGGCGCAGCGGATGTAAAGCCCGGGCTCCTGCTGCGGTATCAGGTTTGCACCGAGGATGCCTGCTTAGCGCCGCAGACCATCGAGCTGCCGGTGACGATCTCGCTGGCCCCTTGGCCGTGATCGCCGGAGGCGCGGGCAGGCAAGGCCCTTGTGCGGCGCTGTGGTAGAGGGCTGGTGAGCATTGGAATCGACATGATCGACACGCACTGCCATCTGACGTTCCCCGAGCTGCACGACCGGATCGACCAGGTGATCGACGCGGCGAGGCAGGCCGGCGTGGATCAGATGATCAGCGTCGGCACCACGCCCGACGACGCCCGCCAGGCGTTGACGATCGCGGATGAGCACCCCGGCGTGTTCGCCACCGTGGGGCTGCACCCGCTTTACGCGCTGCGCGTCAATCAGCACCACTGGCTGCTCAACGAGATGAAGGAGCTGGCCGCACACCCGAAGGTGGTGGCGTTGGGGGAGATGGGGCTGGACCGCCACTACCCCGACCCGCCGATGGACGTGCAGCAGGAGCGGTTCCTCTGGCAGCTCAACTTCGTGGAGAAGTCCGACCTGCCGGTGGTGATCCACAACCGCCAGGCCACGCAGGAGGTGCTGGAGATGCTGCGCCAGCGCAGCCTGCCGGGCGAGCGGTTCGTGTTCCACTGCTTCACCGGCAGCCAGGAGGAATTGGAAGCGATTCTCGAGTTCGGCGCGATGGTGAGCTTCACGGGGGTGGTGACCTTCAAGAACGCGCGCGACCTGGCGCAGGCCTCGGACCTGGTGCCGATGGACCGCCTGATGGTGGAGACCGATGCGCCCTATCTGACGCCCGAGCCGTACCGCAAGGTGAAGCCCAACGAGCCGCGCTACGTGGTGGAGGTGGCGCGCTTCCTGGCGGCCCGGCGAGGCATGACGCTGGAGGCGTTTACCGCACAGGTGGACGCCAACGCCAGGCGGTTCTTCCGCCTGCCCAAGAGCACGTGAGGCGTCGCGGTTGGGCGCCGCTACACGCGCGGTCAGTCAATCAAGGGCGCTCG
>DASVCG010000078.1:0-12275 GCA_036381755.1 Phycisphaeraceae bacterium
CCTTCGACTTGAGCCGGGGCCTGATCATCCCTCGCGCCGACAGCTTGACGCAGGGCCGCCAGTCCCAGCTCCCGTCGCCGCGGACGCTGCGATCGGCCGACCGTCGACTGCTCCAAGCATGGGGCCGGCGTCAGGAGGTGATCCTGCACCGCCTTGGCGACGAGCCGCACAGCATCATCCGCCTGCTGGTTGATACACCTGTTGACGGAAGCTGGCTGATCGGCCCGCTTGCCAGCGAGCACGGCACAAGGGGAGCGCTTCTCCTGCGAGCTCAACCGCCTGAGGAGTTACAGGCCGCCCACGCTCAGATGGCCGCGTCGTTGATCGACCCTTTCTCAGCAGCCCTGGAGAACGATCACCGGCTGCACGAGCTCAACGCCCTGCGTGAAGCTGCTGAGGCGGACAAGCGATCCGCGCTGCGACGCCTCGGGCGTGACGAGCTTGTCGATGAGATCGTCGGCAGCGATGCCGGCCTCAAGGCCGTGATGCAACGCGTCGCGCTCGTGGCTGGCTCCGACGTGCCGGTGTTGATCCTTGGCGAGACCGGATCGGGCAAAGAGGTCATCGCCCGCGCCATCCACGAGCAAAGCCCCCGCGCCCAGCGGCCGTTCATCCGCGTCAACTGCGGCGCGATCCCGCCCGAGCTGATCGACTCGGAGCTGTTCGGCCACGAGAAGGGCGCGTTCACCGGCGCCACGGCGTCGCGCCGCGGCTGGTTCGAACGTGCCGATGAGGGCACGCTGCTGCTCGATGAGATCGGGGAGCTCCCCCCCGCGGCGCAGGTTCGGCTGCTCCGCGTGCTCCAGGAGGGGACCTTCGAGCGCGTCGGCGCCGAGCGGTCAATCCGCGTGAACGTCCGCATCATCGCCGCCACCCACCGCGACCTGCCCGCCATGGTGCGCGAAGGCCGATTCCGCGAAGACCTCTGGTATCGCATCGCGGGGTTCCCCATCGTATTGCCGCCCTTGCGCGAGCGCAAGCAGGACATTCCCGCCCTGGCGACGCACTTCGCCCAGCGTGCCGCCAAGCGGTTCGGGCTGCGGTTTCAACCGCCCTCCGCCGCTGACATCGCCCTGCTGACCGCCTACCACTGGCCGGGCAACATCCGCGAGCTTGCCTCCGTCATCGATCGCGCCGCGATCCTCGGCGAGGGCGAACACCTCGCCATCGCTCAAGCGCTGGGCGGAGCCGTCACGCCTCATCTGACCCGAGCCGATCCCCCCATCGGGGCTGCGCCATCCCCAGCGGAGATGCTCACACTCGATCAGGCCATGCGGCGTCACATCGAAGCCGCCCTGGCCGCCACCCGTGGCCGCATCGAAGGCAGCCGAGGCGCTGCGAGCCTGCTAGGCATCAACCCTCACACCCTCCGCGCCCGCATGCGGAAACTGGGCATCGAATGGGCGCGGTTCCGAATCTGAACGCCGCTCTACCAACAACGCTGCGCACACGACAATTTCTTACGACTTCCTTCTCACGATCTGATTCGTAAAGCTGCGCATCGTGGCCGTCATTGCTCCCCCGGTGGACCGTCGCATGAAGAAAGCAGTTGTTTCTCGAATGGAGCCATTTGAGCGGAAGGTATTGTCTGCGGGCACCGCGGCGCGGTATATTCCTCACCTTGATTCTGGAAGTTGCAGCAGCTTGAGCTTTGCACGGGCAACAGCGCCGCTTGGCGACCATCAGGCGGCGCGGAGAGAAGTGAGAAATGATGCCCAGAATCAGAGCAAAGATTAAGCTTCGCGCTCACACGCTGGCCGAATTGCCGGCAGTGATCCGGATCAAAAATCGGCTTGCAGCGGTCCTACCCTCACGATCTTCAGAATCGCGACGACCTCAGCCCTCATGCTGCAAGGCCGTCTTCCATCAAAGCGGTGCGGAATTCGATCTTCACCGCGCCGCAGCACTTCCTGGGGCGCCTATCGGCACGAGGAAGGATTACGCAAACGCCTTCTTTTGCCGAGCTTTCTTCTTCATCGACGCATGGCCCCAGCAAGGGAACTCGCCCTGCTTCGGGCATGAAAATCGCATGGAGCCGCGGTCCTGGGTGCAATGCCCGGGTGATTCAGGCGACATCAGCGGCACGGGCCGCGTGTCGTCTTGCCGTGACGGCGCCGCGGAGTTCCTCCATGCTGACGACCACGTGACCGCCTGTTCGTCGGCCGCAGTGTAGTTGGCCGACGCAGCGCGGTACTGGGAGGCCCGCCGTAACGAACACGCCACCGACCACACGCTCGCGTAGCCATCGGGTTGTTTCGTACCGTTGGGTCCGGGCGGCACGCCACCGGTGATGCGCTCTCCATACATACTTTGATCCGCCGTTAGTCCGACCTACCGGGGGGCTTGGCATGAAAGCAGTTTGCTGACCCCCGCCGCGGCTGATGGATCGCCGCAGGCACAACACGGATGGTGAGGACGATTCATCCATGGTGACGACCGAACTGACGGCAGAACGCGCGACTCAGCAGACAACAACAATCCTGCCGGCCCCTTCCTGGCCGATGCACGCCGCCCCAGAGGTTGCGGCGCGGCCGGTGATTCGGGGCAAATTCCTCTACGCCGGCGATCAAAAGCTTTACATCAAGGGTGTGACCTACGGCCCGTTCCGCCCCACGCAGGACGGCTGCCAGTATCGCGATCGCGCCATGGTGGATCGTGATTTCGCGATGATGGCCGTGGCGGGCATCAACGCAGTGCGAACCTACACCGTTCCGCCGCGGTGGCTGCTGGACGCGGCGCTACAGCACGGGCTGCGGGTGATGGTAGGCGTGCCGTGGGAGCAACACATCGCCTTCCTGGACGACAGGAACACACCGCGGCGGATCGAGCGCACCGTGCGAGAAGCGGTGCGCGCCTGCGCGGGGCATCCCGCGGTGCTGGCCTTCGCGGTGGGCAATGAAATCCCGGCGCCGATCGTGCGATGGTATGGGCGAACGCGAATCGAGCGGTTTCTCCGCCGGCTCGTCCATACCGTCAAAAGCGAGGATCCTGCTGCGCTGGCGACCTACGTCAACTATCCCACCACGGAATACCTTCAGTTGAATTTTCTGGATTTTGCGTGCTTCAACGTATATCTGGAAGATCAGCGAATGCTAAGCAACTACCTGGCGCGGCTGCAAAACCTGGCGGGTGATCTGCCGCTGGTGATGGGCGAGGTGGGCCTGGACAGCATCCGCAACGGAGCACAGCGTCAGGCCCAGACGCTGGCCTGGCAGGTGCGGGAGGCTTTCGCCGCCGGCTGCGCGGGTATGTTCGTTTTCGCCTGGACCGATGAGTGGCACCGCGGCGGGTTCGATATCGAGGACTGGGATTTTGGGATCACGCGCCGTGACCGCCAGCTCAAGCCCGCCTTCTACGCTGTGAGCCGCGCTTACCGCCAGACGCCGTTCTCCCCAGCATTAGACTGGCCCAGCATCTCCGTGGTCGTATGTACCTATAACGGCGCGCGCACGATCGCCCAAACGTTGCGCGGCATCACCCGGCTGGACTACCCCGATTACGAGGTGATCGTCGTGGCGGACGGCTGCTCGGATAACAGCGCCGCGATCGCCCGGCAATATGGGGCGCGTGTCATCGAGGTGGAAAACGGCGGCCTGAGCCGAGCGCGGAACATCGGGATGCGCCACGCCCGCGGGAGCATCGTCGCCTACATCGACGACGACGCCTATCCGGACCCGCAGTGGCTGCGGTATATCGCATGGACGTTCATGAATAGCGACGTGGTAGCGGTGGGCGGGCCGAACCTGCCGCCGCTGGAGGACGGCCTGATCGCCCGGTGCGTGGCGCAAGCGCCCGGCGGGCCCAATCACGTGCTGCTGACCGACCGCATCGCTGAGCACATCCCCGGCTGCAACATGGCCATCCGTCGCTCGGCGCTGGAGGCGATCGGCGGCTTCGATGAGCAATTCCGCATCGCCGGCGACGACGTGGACGTGTGCTGGCGTCTTCAGGAGCGTGGCGGCACGATTGGATTCCACCCCGCGGCGATGGTCTGGCATCACCGCCGCAACACCGTGCGCGGCTACCTGCGGCAGCAGACCAACTACGGCCGCGCCGAAGCCATGCTGGAACGCAAATGGCCGGGCAAGTACAACCATTTCGGGCACATCCCCTGGCGGGGTCGGATCTACGGCAGCGGTCTGCCCCAGCCGCTGATCCTGCGCCGCTGGCGCGTGTATCACGGCGTGTGGGGCACGCAACTGTTCCAGACGATCTACACGCGCCCGCCTGGTTTGATGCGCTGGCTTCCACTGATGCCTGAGTGGTATCTGCTGACCGCGGGGGCGATGATCCTGATGGCAGCGGCGGTGCTGTGGCGGCCGCTGCTGTGGCTGGCCCCCCTGCTGTTGCTGATGATCGGCACGCCGGTGGCGCAGGCTGTGCTCAGCGCAGCAACAGCCCCGCGGGATCGCACGCAAAATCTGCCACAGCGGTTGCGGTACCGCGCGATCATCGCGTGGCTGCACCTGGCCCAGCCGGTGGTGCGGCTTTGGGGCCGGCTCTCCTACGGGCTGACGCCCTGGCGGCGGCCGCGCGTCCACCAACGGTTGGCTTTGCCCTGCCTGCGCCAGCACCAGATCTGGAGTCAGACCTGGACGCCGATCGAGCAGCGCTTAGCCAAGCTGGAAGCCGCCCTGCACCACGCGGGAGTGCGGACCATGCGGGGCGGAGCATTCGACCGCTGGGATCTGGAGGTGTGCGGCGGATTCCTCGGCGGCGTGCGCACGCTCATGACTGTCGAGGAGCACGGCGCAGGCCGACAAATGGTGCGCCTGCGCTCCTGGCCCATCATCCAACCGACGGCGCTGGCGATGCTGCTCGTGGGCTTAGGGCTCGTGGCCATCGGCGGAGCGCTGGCAGGGATGATCGGAGCTGTTTTGCTTGGCGTGCTGTGGCTGGCTGTGGTGGTGAGACTGGCAGGCGACTGCGCCGCAGCCACCGCCGCTTACCTGGAGGCGGTCAACGCCATCGATCCTGCGCAGGAGACGGCCACCCCATGAGAGTGCCGCGCTACAGCGCCTGGGCGATCTATCGCCGGCTGCTGGAGCACGCCCGGCCCTACTGGCCCCACATCGCCGGCGTGTGCTTCCTGAATCTGCTGGCCATCCCGCTAAAGCTGCTGACGCCGCTGCCGCTTAAGATCGCCGTCGACAACGCAATCGGCGGCGAGCCGCTGCCGGGCCCGCTGGCGTCGCTCGACACCTCACAATCGCTGCTCCTGGCGGCGGCGCTGGTGGTCGGCGTGGCGCTGGCGGCGCTGCTCAACGGCCTGGGCATCTGGCTGCTCCACAGCTACACGGGCCAGAAACTGGTGCTGGGCTTCCGCGCGCTGCTGTTCCACCATGTGCAGCGGCTGTCACTGGGCTACCACGACACGCGCGGCACAACGGACTCAACCTACCGCATCCAGTACGACGCGCCGGCGATCCAGTGGATCGCCATCGACGGCGTGATCCCCTTCCTGGGCGCGGTGCTGACAGTGGCGGGCATGATCGGCGTCATCGCCGCGATGGACCTGACGCTGGCGGCGCTGGCGCTTTTGATCGCGCCGGTGCTGCTGGCGCTGACGCACCGTTGGAGCAGGCAACTGCGCGACCAGTGGCGTCACGCCAAGGCGCTGGAGAGCGCAGCCATGGGGGTCGTACAGGAAACGCTGGGCTCACTGCGGCTGGTCAAAGCCTTCGGGCAGGAGCAGCGCGAGCAGCAGCGGTTCGTCGACCACGCCACGCGCGAGATGCGCAGCCAGCTCCGCGTCGCGGCCAGCCAGGGCACGTTCGACCTGCTCATCGGTCTGACACTGGCAGCGGGCTCGGCCCTGATGCTGTGGGTGGGCGTGCGACACGTCCAGGCAGGCGTGCTGAAGCTGGGCGAGCTGCTGATGATCTGGGCGTACCTGGCCCAGTTCTATGGGCCGCTTCAGATGATCAGCAGCAAGATCACCACGCTTCAGGGGTCCATGGCCAGCGCCGAGCGGGCCTTTGCGCTGCTGGATGAGGTGCCAGAGGTGCAGGACAAGCCCGACGCCCGCCCCCTGGAGCGGTGCCAGGGCCGCGTGCGCTTTGAATCGGTGGGATTTGCCTATCGCCCGAATCAGCCGGTGCTGCATCGCGAGAGCTTCGAGGTCGAGCCCGGCATGCGCGTGGGCGTGGCGGGGCACACCGGCGCGGGCAAGAGCACGCTGATGAACCTGCTGACACGGTTCTACGACCCCTCCGAGGGACGAATCCTGCTCGATGAGGTGGACCTGCGCGACTACCGGCTGGATGACCTGCGCAAGCAGTTCGCGATCGTGCTCCAGGAGCCGGTGCTGTTCTCCTCCAGCATTGCAGAGAACATCGCCTACGCGCGCCCCGAGGCATCGATGGCCCAGATCATCGCCGCGGCCAAGGCCGCCAACGCCCACGAGTTCATCGCCGCCCTGCCGCAGGGGTACGACACCATGGCGGGCGAACGGGGCATGATGCTCTCAGGCGGCCAGCGTCAGCGGATCTCGCTGGCCCGGGCGTTCCTCAAGGATGCGCCGATCCTGATCCTGGACGAGCCGACCAGCGCCGTGGATGTGCACACAGAAGAAGCGATCCTGGAGGCGACGCAGCGCCTGATGCGAAACCGGACCACCTTCATGATCGCGCACCGCCTGAGCACGCTGCGCGGCTGCGACCTGCTGCTGGTGCTCGAGAACGGGCGATTGGTGCAGGCGAGGCGCGATGTGGAAGCGGCGCTGATTGAACTGTCAGCCAAACGGCCTGCGGCGCTGGAGGGAGTCCACTCGTGAGCAAGTCCGCGTCAGCCGCATCGCAGGGGCGCACGCTGCGCCCTACCCCCCGCCGGCGCACGCTGCGCGACGGGCAGGTTCGCGTCGTGGTCTCGGGCCTGGCCGCCACCTACCCCATGGGCGGCACGTTCTGGGATTACATGCAATACGTGCTGGGGCTGCACCAACTGGGGCACGAGGTGCTTTACGTGGAGGATACCGGCCGATGGTGCTACGACCCGCAGCGGCAGACGTTCGTCGAGCGTGGCGACGCCAACGCGGATTACCTGGGCCGGAACCTGGCGCGTCTGGAGCCCGCGCTGAGCGAGCGATGGTTCTACCGCGACGCCACGGGGCGATGTTGGGGCCGCGACTGGAATCACGTTGTGGCGTTTTGTCGTTCTGCGGACCTGTTCCTTCAAATCTCCGCGTCATGCTGGCTGCGCGAGGAGTACCTGGCCGCCGACGTGCTGGCCCTGGTGGACACCGACCCGATCTACACGCAGGCACGTCTGCAAGAGCCTGCTGCCGACGGTGAGCGAAAGCTTTACGCCCGCGCCACAAACTTCACCTTTGCGCTCAACATAGGCCGGCCGGGCTGCCGCGTGCCCGATGATGGGATGCGATGGCTGCCGACGATCCAGCCCGTGGTGCAGGTGTGCTTCGAGCCCGCGATGGTGCCGGTGAAAGATCGCCGGTGGGTGCTGACGACGGTGGCCTCCTGGGAGCCTGCCGAGGCCGGCCCGATGCTCGACGGGGTGCGATACGCCGGCAAAAGCGCGGAGCTGCTGAAGCTGCTGGACCTGCCCCCTCGCAGCCCGCTGCCGCTGGAGCTGGCCCTGAGCGGCCCGGCGCCGCGCCAGAAGCTGCTTGCCGCGGGCTGGCGGCTGACCGACCCCTACGCCGTCTCGCGCGATCCGTGGGTTTATCGCGACTACCTGGCGCGGTCGCTGGGGGAGTGGAGCGTCGCCAAGAACGCCTACGTCGCCGGCCGCACCGGCTGGTTCTCAACGCGGACGGCCTGCTACCTGGCCCTGGGCGTGCCCGCGGTGGTCCAGGACACGGGCTTCGGGCACGCGCTGCCCACGGGGCAAGGGTTGCTGACGTTCAGCACCGCTGATGAAGCCGTGGCGGCCATCGAAAGCTTAGCCGCCCACCCGCAGCGCCACGCCCGCGCTGCTCGCGATTTAGCGCGGGAGTACCTGGCCGCGGATCGCGTGCTGCCCCGCCTGCTCAGCGAGGCCCTGAACCGTGCCCACGCCTGATTCCATGCTGCGCGCCAGCCCCAGCCGACGACGACCGCTGCGTGAAAGCCGCCTGCGCATCGTCGTGCTGGGCTACATCATCCGCGGCCCCATCGGCGGCATGGCCTGGCATCACCTCCAGTACGTGCGGGGCCTGGTCGACCTGGGCCACGATGTGCTGTTCCTTGAGGACAGCGACGACTACCCCTCCTGCTACGACCCGCAGCGCAGCGTGACGGACACAAATCCCGCCTACGGCCTGGCGTTCGCCGATCACGCCTTCACCCGCCTGGAACTGGCTGCGTGCTGGGCTTACCACGATGCGCACCGCGGCCGCTGGCATGGCCCTGCTGCGGATCGGGCCCTGGAGCACGCCCGCAGCGCGGACCTGCTTTTGAACATTTCAGGCGTCAACCCATTGCGCGACTGGCTTCGCGAAGTGCCCCGCCGGGTGCTGATCGACACCGATCCTCTTTTCACTCAGGCCCGTCACCTGCAAGACCCGCAAGCCCGCAGCCGCGCTTGTTCGCACAACTTCTTCTTCACGTTTGGCGAGAACATCCCGCGTGGCAACAGTGACGCGCCCGACGACGGCCTGCCCTGGCAGCCGACGCGCCAGCCGGTGGTGCTCGAAGCCTGGCCGGTGACTCCGCCGGCGGCGCAGTCCGCCTTCACCACCGTGATGCAGTGGGACAGCTACAGCGAGCGCGTCATCGCGGGGCGGCGCTACGGCATGAAGTCGCGATCGTTCGAACCTTACCTGGATCTGCCCCGCCTCAGCGGTGCGCCGCTGGAGCTGGCCCTGGGCAGCCCCCACGCGCCTCGGCAGCGGTTGAACGAGCACGGCTGGCGCATCGTCGATCCTTTAGCGGTGACGCGCGACCCGTGGACCTATCAACGCTACCTCCAACGCTCAGCGGGCGAGTTCAGCGTTGCCAAGCATGGCTACGTGGCGGCGCGCACCGGCTGGTTCAGCGAGCGCAGCGCCTGCTACCTGGCCAGCGGTCGGCCGGTGATCGTGCAGGACACCGGCTTCACCGCATGGCTTCCCACCGGGCAAGGCCTACACGCCTTCAACAACCCGGACGAAGCGGCGCTGGCGCTGAAGGAAGTGCTCGCGGACCACGCCCGCCACGCCGCTGCGGCGCGGAAGCTGGCGGAGGCCTATTTCGACTCCCGCTGCGTGCTCACCGACTTGCTGGACCGCGCCTCTAATCAGCCTCTTGGCCAATCCGCGCTCGAAAGCTAGCTAAAAATCTTCTCACGATCGGACAGCCCGCCCATCAGGCCGACTGGGCAACCGCCTGCGGGCGGCGGAACGGCAGCAGCGGGAACGTTGCCTTAGAGCGGGCCTCCTGAGTCCTGGCCCGGCACAGCACCCAGTGATGCGGCTCCACTTCGTAAAGCTGTGCATCAGCGCCGCCGTAGCCGCCCTGGGGGTTCGGGTCGGGCTCATGCGGCGCGACCTGAAATTCCGCGGGAAAATCCGAGGGAATCGTGGCGCTATCCGCAACGGTGGGCAGGCGGCTCACCCGCTGGCCCAGCATGGGCATCGACCGCAGCAGCCCGCGCGTGTAGGGGTGAAGCGGCCGCTGGAACAAGTCGTAGACCGACGCATATTCAAGCACCCGCCCCGCGTACATCACCGCCACCACGTCAGCGGTCTCCGCGACCACCCCCAGATCGTGCGTGATCAGCAGCACGGACATGCCCTTTTGCTCCTGGAGCGAGCGCAGCAGATCCAGAATCTGCGCCTGGATGGTCACGTCCAGCGCGGTGGTGGGCTCATCCGCCAGCAAAAGCTCCGGCTGACACGCCAGCGCCATGGCGATCATGACACGCTGCCGCATCCCGCCCGAAAGCTGGTGGGGATACTCCTTCAACCGCGACTCCGGGTCGGCGATGCCCACGTCCGCCAACGCCTGGGCAGCGATCCGCACCGCTTCCTGCCGCTTCACCGACTGATGCAGGAGGATGGCCTCCACGATCTGCTCGCCGATGGTGTAGACGGGATTGAGGCTGGTCATCGGCTCCTGGAAGATCATGGCGATCTGCCCGCCGCGGATCTGGCGCATCCGCTTGTCGGTCAGCTCAAGCAGGTTGATCGGCGGCTGGGCCGGGTCGGCCGACCAGAGAATCCGCCCGCTGTCGTACCGCCCCGGCGGCGTGGGAATCAGCCGCAGAACACTCAGCGCGGTAACCGACTTGCCCGAGCCCGATTCGCCCACCACCGCCAGCGTCTGGCGAGGGAAAACCGAAAGCCGGACGCGGTCCGCCGCCTGCACGCGACGGCCGCCCGGGCCGGGGAAGCTCACCGCCAGGTCCTCGATGCGAAGGATGGGCTGCGGGGCGGGCTCGGTCGAATTCCTGCTCGGCGTGGTCGGGGTTGCTTGGCTCATGCTGTGGGTCGGCTTCCTTGAAATAGCGAATTTTCCTTGCCAATCCGACGGTCAAGGCCCTTTGGGATGAGGGGCCGTGCGGACGAAAGCTTACGCGGGCAGCCGCTGCATGTGCGGGTCGATCGCGTCGCGCAGCGCCTCGCCGATGAGGTTGTAGGCGAACACGGTCAGGAAGATCGCCAGGCCAGGATAAAGCGCGATCCACCAGTAGAACGTGCCGCCCACGCCCAGGGCCTGATTGAGCAGCTTGCCCCAACTGGCCTCCTCCACCAGGCCGATGCCCAGGAAGCTGAGCGTGGACTCCGCCAGGATCGCCCCCGCCACCCCAAAGCTGGCGCTGACGAGCACCGGCGCCACGCCGTTGGGCAGCATGTGCCGGAACAGGATCGACCGCAGCGGCAGCCCCAGCGCCCTGGCCGCCTGCACGAACTCCTGCTGGCGCAGCCGGAGGAACTCAGCGCGGATGAACAGCGCATAGCCCACCCACCCGGTGAGGCCGATGATCACCATCATCAGATAAAGCATGTAAGGCGACCACCCCGGCGGCACCACCGCCACCAGGATCAAAAGCAGATAAAGCGTGGGGATGGCGCTGAAGATCTCCACCAGCCGCATGCCCAATAGATCAACAATGCCGGAGAAGTAGCCCATCACCCCGCCGACGAGGATGCCCAGCGCGATGGCGATGCCGGTGGAGATGAAGCCGATCGACAGCGCGATGCGCGAAGCGTAGAGCATGTTGCTGAAAAGATCGGCGCCGTTGGTCGTCACGCCCAGGGGGTGATCCAGGCTCGGAGCTGCCAGACGCTGGTGGGGCTGATCGCGCAAACGATCCGCGGGGGAATAAGGCACCGGCGCGTAAAGGGCCCATTCGATCTGCCCTTCCTGGTGCATTTGGCGGTAGCGCTCGTACACCACCGTCTGAGGCGGGCGGACCAGCCCCCAGCACAAAGGCGCCGCCACCACCGCTGCGCCCAGCACCACCGCCACGCGCAGCGTCACCGACACTCGCCGCGCCACCACCGCCAGCACGCCCACGAAAAACACCACGAGCAGCCACACGTCGATCGGCGCCAGGTGCCTAAACAGTGGGCTGGACCAGCCGCCTGCGGTCTCCTTCATCAACAGCGGGTGGCTGTTGGCGATGAACGGAGCGAACACCGCGCCCACGATCAGCAGGCCGATCCACACCAGCCCCAGCCGCGCCCCCCACCGCCGGGCCACATCGCCCAGCACGCGCCCCAGCAGCGTCCGCCGCGGCATCACCGCCTGCGCCGCTGCCTGATCGATGGGTTGGGCCGTGGCCTGGCTCATCACTCGTAGCTCACTCTCGGGTCGGCGATGGCGTAGCACACGTCGCGCAGCAATTCGCTAACCAGTCCGATGAAGCCGGCGATGAGCGTCACCGCCAGGACCAGCTCGCGGTCGCGGTATTGCACCGCCTGCACGCCCAGCCGCCCCATACCGGGGATGCTGAAGATCGTCTCGACGATGACCGACCCCGCCAGCAGCGACGGCAAAATGCCCGCCGCCACCGTGATCAGCGCGAGCAAACTGTTGCGGAACACGTGGCGCAGCAGCACGTCCCGCTCGCCCACCCCCTTGGCCCGCGCGGTGCGGACGTAATCGGCGCTGAGGACCTGCAGCATGGCGCTACGGGTGTGGCGCATCAGCACCGCCGCGATCGCGTTGCCGAGCACGAACGCCGGCATGATCATCGCCGCAAGGTTCGCCTTCAGGTCCTCGAACGGGCTCACGTAACCCGACGCGGGCAGCCAGCCGAGCTGCACGGCGAAGAGCAGGATGAGCAGGATGCCCAGCCAGAAATTGGGCGTGGACAGGCCCCAGAGCGCGAACACGTTGGCGCCGTAGTCCCAC
>DASVCG010000079.1:0-2022 GCA_036381755.1 Phycisphaeraceae bacterium
GATCAGCGCCAGGATCCACACCAGCCAGCCGAACTCGTACCGCATCTCCGCGGCCATGCCCGGTATGAAGGCCAGCAGGAAGAACCGCGAGGACACCAGGGCGAAGACGCCCATCACCAGGTAGGCGATGGGGGAGAAGAACAACGAGGACAACTCACGCTTGGCGATGGTCAGGGTCTGATTCATGGCAGGTCCGGTTGGGGGCCGCTTGGCCTTGGGAATCAAGCCTGGTTGACGCGGACGACCTAGGCCGCCTCGGTGGCTGACGTCTGTCCCTGGCCGGCGGTGATCTGCACGAAGAACTCCTCGAGGCTGCCGCCCTCGTGCCGCATCTCGCGGATGGGCAGCCCCTTGCTCAAGAGGGCCTGGCCCAGGGCTTCGCGCAGGTCGCTCTGAGGATCGCGGGGCGTCACCAGCGCCTGGCACCAGCCGTTGCCGGCCAGGGCCTGGGCCTGCACGTGGGCCACGCCGTTTAGCTGACGCAGCGTCTGGCTGATGAGGTTGGCGTCGGCCCGCACCTCCACCAGCACGCGGCCGGCGCCCCGGGCGCGCTGACGCAATTCGTCGGGCGTGCCCTGCGCGACGATTCGGCCGTTGGCGATGATGATCACCCGATCGGCCGTCTTCTCGATCTCCGGCAGAATGTGGCTCGACAGCAGAATCGTGTGCTTCTGACGCAGCTCGCGGATAAGCTCGCGCACGTGGCCGATCTGGTTGGGGTCCAGGCCGGCGGTGGGCTCATCCAGGATGAGCACGGGCGGCTCGTGCAGCAGCGCCTGCGCCAGCCCCACCCGCTGACGGTTCCCCCGCGAGAGCTGGCCGATGAGCCGACGACGCAGGTGCGACAGCCCGCAGCGGTCGCAGACCACGTCGATCCGCTGCCTGCGGAGGCGGCGGTCCATCCCCATCAGCCGCCCGCGGTAGTCCAGGTACTCCTGCACCCGCATCTCCGGGTACAGCGGCGTGGACTCAGGCAGGTAGCCGATCCGCGACCGCGCTTGAAGCGATTGCGTCAGCACGTCGAACCCAGCGACCTTGGCGGAGCCCGACGTCGGCGGCAAATAGCCTGTCAGAATGCGGATCGTCGTCGATTTGCCCGCGCCGTTGGGGCCTAAAAAGCCCACAATCTGGCCGGCGGGGATGGAGAAGGTCAGGTCGTCAATCGCCCGGGTCGGGCCATACCACTTGACCAAATGTTTGGCTTCGATCATGGCGCATGACCCCCGATAAGGCCCACTTGAACTGCTTGACCGCTTGTCAATCGCCTGAATGGTCTAACGTACGAGCGGCCCCCGGTCAAGGTTCACCGGGTTGATGAACTCAATCGCCTTGTCGAGGTTGATGATCAGAACAGGCAGGGGTATCCTTCGAGTCTCCTGCCGCCTCGCTGCCGGCGCCACCCGCCGGCGCCGCCCAGCCGCGCGGCCGGGTGATGCCGGCGTCGAATCAAAGGCCCTCCCAAAATGCGTCTGACCGACATCCTGCAACCCGAGTGTGTCAAGGTCCCGCTGGAGGCGCAGGACAAGAAGGCCGCCATCGACGAGCTGGTGGACCTGCTGGCTCGCTGCGCCAACCTGCAACAGCCCGAGCAGCTCAAGCAGGCCGTCTGGCAACGCGAGCTGGCCCGCACCACCGGCATCGGCCACGGCATCGCCATCCCTCACGGCAAAAGCGCGGGGGTGGACCGCCTGCGGATGGCCATCGGCCTGGCGAGCAAGCCGCTGGACTTCGGCGCCATCGACGGCCGGCCCGTCACGCTCATCCTCCTGCTGGTTTCGCCCCTGGACCAGACCGGCCCGCACATCCAGGCCCTGGCCAAGATCAGCCGGATGCTCACGGAAGAAAGCTTCCGCGCAGCACTGAAGCGCGCCGCCTCCAGCGAAGACCTCTACAACCACATCGCCCGGCACGAGGCCGAGGCGGCGGTGTAGCGTAGCCCCCCAAGAGCGCAGCAGACCCGCCCACCCTCACCCCCTGCGCGAGCGCGCGTCAACGCCCGGCCCCGCCCCATGCGGCCTGGGA
>DASVCG010000080.1:0-6034 GCA_036381755.1 Phycisphaeraceae bacterium
CCCCACCACCCGAGGGGGTTTTTTTATGCCTGAGGGGTTTTTATGCCTGCGATGTAGCTCAGTTGGCTAGAGCGCACTCGGACCCCCGCCACGCGAGGGTTTTTTATGGCCCAAGCGGATAGTCGGCACGAATGACGACGCCCATTGGGGGGTGATGAAATGCAAATTCGTCTATGCGAAAGAATTATGGATTTGTGCCCGCTTAAGGCCCGCCTGAAGCGCTGGAGCGGATGGTTTGGACGATGGCTGGGGCAAGGTCGAGCGGCTTGATGTACCTTGTTCGCATGGGATTGGGGTGGATTAGCCGCTGGTTGGCCCGTCAGCCGACCCGTTTAGGCGGGCGAGCTTGCTGCGCCGGCGTTTTTTCCCTGGCGGGACTCCCTCGGAAGGGCACCCGCAGCCGGGGGAGGCGCCTTTCCAGCGTAACCGTCGTGGTTGGGGCGCTGATTTTGGGATGGGGGGCGGTTGGAGGGGCGTCGCCCGCGGGGGCCACGGTGGAAGTGGCGGGCGACGGCCGACACCTGTGGGCGGTCCAGTCGTTGGCGGATCGTCAAGAGGTGCAGGTGCTCCACCGGGGCCAGTCGGATGAGCCATACACCCTTCACCAGGCCCGGCGGCTGCGTGGCAGGGTGGTCCGCGGCGGGGTGGCTGCGGCGGACGACACGCTGTGGCTGGTGTTCGACGATGGGGCGGTCCAGAGCATCCAGGCCAATCGCTCCGCGCTGGATGGGCGGTGGTTTTATCGCGACGCCCGGATGGCGCCGCTGCCCGCGGGGGTGTCGCTGCGGGCCCTGGCGGCGGACGGGGAAGGGCTTTGGGCGCTATTGCGGGTGGAAAGCCCCCAGGCGCTGGAATGGGTTGATCAGGAGGCGGCTTTGAAGGCGCGGGGATCGGGAGCGCGGGCAATCCGGGACCCGGCTTTGCGGCTGGCGCTGGGTTTGCCGCCGCTGCCTGAATCGGAGGAGTCGACGACACAGCCCGCGGAGTCTGATTCGAAAGATTCGGGAGCAGGTTCAGCCGAGGCTGCGTCGCAGTCGGAAGAGGCGGTGAAAGAAGCGGGCGTTTCGCCCATTTTGGCGGATCGGTTGGTGTGCCTGCGGAATGGGCGGTGGGAGCGGGTTTCGCTGCCGGAGGGCTGGTCGCAGGGCGCTGCTGCGGCGTTGGTGGGCTTTAACCGGGGGCGGGGGCCGATCACCCTGCTGGCTTTGCCCGAGCCTGGGACGCTGGAGGTGTATCGGCGTCGGGGCGAGGGGTGGCGTCGGCAGATCTACCGCCTGGATCGGAAGGGGGCCTGGAAGGCGACGGAGCTGAACGGCCAGCTCATTCTCGCCCAGCTTGAGCCGGCGGCTGAGAAGGGGGCGTCGGCGGTGAGGCTGCTGGCCCTGCGACGGGGGCAGATGCGCCCCGTGGGGCGGGCGGTGCTGGAGGTGCCCGGCGGCGTGCGCGATTGGAGCGTGGCGCCGATGGAGCTGACCGTCGGCATCGCGGCGTCAAGCGTTGCGCCGCCGAGCCAGGCCGACCGCGACCGGTTGAATCTGTGGTGGTTGCGGATGGACCTGCAAGGCCGGTTGGTTCGGCCGATGGAGCCCATGCGGCTGGCGCCCCAGCAGACCATGGAGGATCTGGCGGGCTACTGGGTGGTGACGGGGGCGCTGGCGTTGACGGCCTTGCTGGTGCTGGTGTTCTGGCGCGGGGGTCGGCAACGGCCGACGCTGCCGGCGGACGTGGTGCTGGCGGACCTGGGCCTGCGCGGGCTGGCAGCGGTGATCGACCTGGCCCCGGCGGTGCTGCTGGTGGTCGTCGGGTATGAGCTGACGCCGATGGAGCTGCTGATGAACCGCTGGCCGCGCAGCCACCCGCCGGCGAGCTGGCAGGTGATCGAGCCGGCCATGGTGGCGATCGGGCTGTACGTGGCGTACAGCCTCGTGTCGGAATTGCTGACGGGGCGGACGCTGGGCAAGTCGCTGATGGGGCTGCGCGTGGTGACGCTGCGGGGCACGCGGCCGAGGGCGTGGCAGATCTTCGTTCGCAACGTGCTCAAGAGCATCGACCTGGTGACGTGGCTGCTGCTATTGCTGCCGCTGATCGGGTTGTATCGCCAGCGATTGGGGGACATCGTGGCGGGGACGATTGTGGTGATGCCCGCCCCACCGGAGGAGGAGCCGGAACAGGGGCAGCGGTGAGGATGAAGATCAGCGGCGAGGCCGGCGGACGATGCCGGCAGGTCAGCGGGCGCAGCGGCTGGGCCTGGCGGGCATCGCGGGCGTAAACTGACAGATCCATGCAATCGCAAACGACAAAACCCGCGGTGGTGCTGCTGTCGGGCGGGCTGGACTCAGCCACGACGCTGGCGATCGCGCGCCAGCAGGGCTACGCCTGCCACGCGCTGAGCTTCGATTATGGTCAGCGGCACCGCGTGGAGATCGAGGCTGCGCGTCGCGTCGCCCAGCAGATCGGCGTGGCGTCGCACCGGTGGGTCCGCATCGACCTGCGGGCCTTCGGCGGCTCGGCCCTGACCGATCAGATCGAGGTGCCCAAGGACCGCACCCATGACCAGATGGCTGGGCAGATCCCGCCCACCTACGTGCCGGCACGCAACACCATCTTCCTCAGCTATGCCCTCGCGCTGGCGGAGGTGATCGACAGCACGGACATCTTCATCGGCGTCAACGCGGTGGACTATTCGGGCTATCCCGACTGCCGGCCGCAGTACATCGCGGCGTTCGAGGCGATGGCGCGCCTGGCGACCCGCGCCGCGGTGGAGCAGGGCCGGCTGCCGACCATCCACGCGCCGCTGATTCACTGGTCCAAGGTTCAGATCATTCAGCGGGGGCTGGAATTGGGCGTCGATTACAGCCTGACGCACTCGTGCTACGACCCGGTCCCTGACGCCTCCGCACCGCTGGGCGTTCGGCCGTGCGAGCACTGCGACGCTTGCCTGCTTCGCCAGCGCGCCTTCGAGCAGCTTGGCATGCGCGACCCGGCTTTGACCTCCGCGCCCAAGTCGTGAGGCTATACCGTGAAGTTTTAGCAGGCGTGGCGCATCTCCACGCCGTTGATGACGTTCCTGACCGGCTCGCCGCGGATGGCGGCCAGGCAGGCGCGTGCGCCCTTGACTCGCATGTCCATCAGCCCTTCCTCGCAGTAAAAAGCGCTGTGCGGGTTGAGGATCAGGCGGTGGTGGCACGGGTGGTTCGGGTCGCGCCAGGCGGCAAGCAGCGGGTCGTCCTGGCGGGGCGGCTCGTCCTCCAGTACATCGATGCCCGCGCCGGCCAAGTGGCCTGAGGCGATGGCGTCGGGGATCAGCGAAGCGTCGACGACTCCGCCGCGAGCGGTGTTGATGAGGTAGCTGCCCTTGGGCAGCCAGGTGAGGGTTTTTTCGTTGATCAGGTGGCGGGTTTCAGGCAGCAGCGGGCAGTGCAGGCTCAGCACGTGGGCCTGGGCCAGCAGCTCCTGGAGGGAATCGACGCGCTGGGCGCCCAAAACCTTGTCGTAGCCGTCGGGCAGCGGGGGGTCGTAGAACATCACGCGCATGCCCAGGGCCTTGGCGCGCAGCGCCGCGGCGGAGCCGATCCGCCCCAGGCCCACGATGGCGAAGGTGCGCCCGCGCAAGCGCCGCAGCGGGCGGGCCTGAGAGTAGTGCCACGCGCCTTGCCCGGCCCGGAGGATGGAGTTGAGGTAGTGGATGCCGCGGGTCAGCGCCAGCATCATGCCGATGGCGGAGTCGGCCACTTCTTCGGTGCCGTAGTCGGGCACGTTGGCCACGGCGATGCCGCGCTGGGCCGCGAAGCGCCAATCGACGTTGTCCACACCCACGCCGCAGCGGACGATGAGCCTGCACCGCGTCAGCCGCTGGATGGTCTTGCGCGTCAGGGCCAGGTGGTGATAGAGCATGATGGCGTCGGCGTCGTCGATGCGGCCGATCAGCTCATCCTCGTGGTGGGCGTCCAGCGCTTCGACGGTGGCTTGCCCGGCCAGGACCTGCTTCTCGGGCATCAGGTCGTCGCGGATGAAGTCGGCGATGACCACGCGGGCCATGCGGCTGACGGGGCGCTGGGCCTGCGTCATGGGAGGCCTCCTTGGCTTGGGCGTGCCGGGCGCTGCGAGCGGCTGAGGAATGCTGCGGCCCCGGCTCTCGCCTGCTGCTGCAACCACCTTGAGCATAACCACCGCTGGGCTTGGGCGTGAGGCCCCGCTGAACCGCCCGCGGCCTGATGGGTCGACCTTCCCGGTTGCTGTGCCGGGTCCGGGGCTTGCCCTGGAACCCCGCGGCTGAAAATTCATTTGTATTATCGATAGGTCAAATGTATTTTGGCTATTCAGGCAGGTCTTGCGCCACATCAACTCTGGATCTGCGAGGGTATTGATATGGGCCTGGGACATGGATGGCGAAGCGGGTGCAGGTTGATCGTCTGGCTGGCGGTGGGGGTAGGGATGGCAGATGGGGCAGCGGCGGAGGCGGAGCCGGCATGGACCGGCCGGGGGGCCTATCGGCTGCTGGTCAGCGTGCCGCCGATCGAGCTTGCCCAGGGGCGGGAGCGTGATGAGCTGGTGGCCGCCTGCCCGGTCGATTGGGCCGCGTTGCTACGCCAGCGAGGCGTGGCGGGTTCGGTTGATCTTTCGACGCTCCAGGTGCACCGCTACGACCCCGGCACAGGCGTCGCAGAGGTTTATGCCGCGTCGCTCGGGTCCAGTGAGTACGACCGTCCTGTTCGATTTGATGACGAGAGCGTGCCGGAGGCGTACGTGAGCCGTGTCGGCCGGGCCTCGCAAACCGACGACGGCCGAGCGGCGAAGGTCACTCGGCAGCGCAAGGCCCGGCTGTTCAACCGGCTTGTCCGTCCCGACCGGGGCCGGATCGTCTGGGCGCATACCCAGATCGGTAATGCGCCTTCGCACTACGCGATCTACTTCGACGTGAGCGAGCCGGGCGCGGCAATGACGCCGTCGCCTGCGCCATGGATCGGCGACGTGGACGTGCTCCGCAGACCGCAGGGCCAGCCGCTGGGCGGGTTCGCCCACTTCACCGCTGCGGTGGGCGATCTCAACGGCGACGGCCTTTTCGATCTGGTCGCTGGCACGGAAAAAGGCGATGTGATGTGGTTCCCCAACCAGGGCCGGCCCGGTCAGCCGCGGTTCACCGGCTGCTTGATTCTCACCGACGAGGAAGGCCCCATCGACACCGGCTGGTATGCAGCGCCATTCCTGTTCGACTGGGATGACGACGGCCTGCTTGACCTGATCGTGGGCACCAGCGGCAACGTCATCCTCTGGTGGCGGAACGTCGGCTCCAGCACCGAGCCGCGGATGCAATACCGCGGGTTCGTTCAGGCTGACGGCCAGCGGCTGGAGGTGCCCCAGTCCCCCGTCGCAGAGGACACGAGCGACATCTTCGCCGCGGATTACTACAACCAGCCCTGGATCGGTGACTGGGATGGCGATGGCGAGATTGATCTGCTCACCGGGGGCTACACCACGGGCCGCATCTTCCACTATCGCGCCCAGGGCCGCGACGAGGACGGCGTGCCGCGGTTGACGTATGTCGGGGAGCTTCAAGCTGACGGCCAGCCCATCGACACCACCTGGGCTGCGGCTCCCTGCGCGGCGGACTTTGACGGCGACGGCGATCAGGACCTCATCACCGGCTCGTGGTGGTGGTCGGGCATCCCGCATCCGCCCGAGCCGGGGCAGGTCGAGTACCTGATGTATTACCGCAACGATGGGACCGCCCGACAGCCGCGGCTGGTGCGCGCGCCGCTCATGCGTGTGGGCGAGTTCCCCCGCGGCGCCATCGCCCGGCCCTCGGCGGTGGACGTCAACCAAGACGGCTTGATCGATCTGGTGGTCAGCGACAGCTCCGGCCAGATCTACATCTTTTTAAACATCGGCACGCAAGGGGCTCCGCGGTGGCAGGTGCACAGCCAGGGGCTGACGATCCCGTGGGGGTTCGTGCCGGGCGTTAACCTCACCGGCAGTTGGGCTGATTTCGAGGGCGACGGCAAGCTCGAAACCCTCGCGGGCCAGTGGATCCGGC
>DASVCG010000081.1:0-10653 GCA_036381755.1 Phycisphaeraceae bacterium
CGCCAGCCAGTTCGCCGACGAGGCCGAGCCGCCCAGCCAGGCGGAGCTGCGCGAGCTGTTCGAGCGGTACCGCGACGTGCCGCCGGGCCAGGGCGAGCCTTACGGCCTGGGCTATCGCCTGCCTGACCGCGTGCGGATCGAATACCTCCAGGTGCCCTTCGATCAGGTGCGCGACCACGTCACGGTGGACGAGGCTGAGGCGCTCAGCTACTACGAAGAGCACCCCGAGCAGTTCCGTGCTGCGCCGACCCAGCCAGCAGCAACCCAGCCGGCCGCGACTCAGCCCGCCGCCTCCGAGCCGGAGGTGACGCCCTATCTGGAAGTGCGCGAGCGGATCCTGGACGAGCTGACCGACCAAAAGGCCCAGGCCCTGGCGACGCAGATCATCAAGACCGCCTCGCAGATGATGCAGGCCCAGTTGCGCGCCTTCCCGGAGGCGGCCGACGGATACCGCCAGCTCCCCGCGGACTTCACCCCCACCCCGCTTCAAACGGTGGCCCAGCAGCTCACCGAGCGCTTCGGCGTGCCGGTGCAGGTGCACGCTTACACCAGCTCGTGGGTCAGCGCGGAGGATCTGGCCACCCTGCCGGGCATCGGGCAGTCGTGGCTCATCGGCCAGTCCAGCGTGCTCTTCGAGGATTACGTGCTCAGCGCCAAAGAACTGGAGCCGGAGGCGGACCACCCCCTGGCGATGCTGCGGCTTCAGGTCGGCGTGCCAAGTGAGCCGCTCAGCGGCTTCGACGGCTCGCAATATCTGTTCCGGCTCACCGCAGCGGAGCCGGACCGCGCCCCAGCCAGTCTGGATGAGGTCCTCCCGCAGGTGACGCAGGACGCCCAGAACCTCAAGGCCTACCAGCAGTTGCTGGAGAGCAAGCAGCCGCAGTGGCTAGCTTTGGCGCAGGAGCAGGGGCTTGATGCGCTGGCCCAGGAGACGGGCTCGACGGTGCTGGACATCCCGCCCACGCCCCGCCATCAGCTTGGCGCAGGCAGCGACCAGACGGCGCCTTCCATCCCCGGCATCGGCAGCAGCCGCCAGCTTATCGACCGCCTCTTCGAAGCCGCCCAGGCGGCCAGGCAGGACGATCAGACCGACCTGAGCCAAACGCCGGCCAGCCAGCGCATCGGCGCGGTCGGCCTGGACCAGGACATGAGCCTGGTGGTGTTCCGCGTGGATCGGTATCAGCCGTTGAGCCGCCTGGCGTATCAGCGGCAGGTCGCCTCGCCGCAGGTCGCCGCCCTGGTCCACCAGATGCTGACCGCCCAAGAACAAGAGGAAGACTCCTCGATGTCCTTCGAGGCCATCGCCGCCCGTGTGGGCTACCGCCCCGCGGTCCCGGAAAATTCACGCGAATCCGAGCCGGACCAGGCCGAGCCGCCCGCGACGCCTCAGCCTGCCGGCTCGCTCTGATTCTCGCTTTGACACTAACACGCGCCCCGCGACGCAGAGAAACGCCCGCGCAAGCGTGAGGCCGGGCTGCTTTACCCCTCCGCGTAGCCCGTCATCCGCTCGTCGGCATTGCAGGCGTGCTGATTGCCCTATGAGGCAACTGCTGCGGTACGGCTGGGCACGTCTTCCTGAAGCAGCCGCTGCACAATGGGCTGTTGCAGGAACGAGTTTCGCTCCGCTTCGCCCAGCGGCCGCACGGGCTTGACAAAGAACCGCCCCGGGATGCCTCGCGCGTTCATCAAGGCGCTGAACGCGGGCAACACGCCCGTCGATCGCAGCAGCCGCGTCAGCTCCGACAGCCGCTGCTGGCGCGAGCGGGCCAGTTCCCAGTCGCCGGCTTGGACCGCTTCAGCGATGCCCAGCGTCCACCGCGGCGCCAAGCCGTAGACGCCGTCGAGGTGCTCAGTAAAACCGCCCCGCAGGAACGTATCCACCATCATCGGCTGCGCGATGACGACGCGAAAGGAGCGATCCACCTGATCCACGATCTGGCGGGCGTACTCCGGCGGCCCGGAGCACTTGATGCCGCGAACATTGGGGTGCTTGGCCACCTCCAGCACCACCTCCAGCGGCACCGGCCAGCCCACCAGTTGCGGCAGATCGTAAAGGTACAGGGGCGCCCGCGAGGCGTCCGCCAGCGCGCGGTAATAGTCGATCAATTCCGCGGGCTTGAACGGGTAGAAATAAGGCGTGAGCGCCACCACGCCATCGACATCAAACCGGTTCACCCACTCGATGCGGGCCAGGGTGCGGGGCAGGCTCGTGTCGCCCACGCCCACCAGGACCTGCCCGCGCCCAGCACTGAGCTCCACGCTGCGCTGAACCAGTTGCTGATACGTCTCATCAAGCTGCATCTGAAACAGCCCCATCGTGCCAGCCACCAGAATGCCGTGCATCCCGGCCTGCCACACGTCGTCCAGATGCGCTTCGAGCCCGGGCTCGTGCAGGTGGTCCTGCTCGTCCAGGGGTGTGCCGATGGCGGTGATGAAACAAATCGGTTGCGACATGACTAAAAACGCCTCAAAAAAGTAAATTAAAAACCTTCAGCCCGACCCTGCGCCCTTGGCGTCTTGCGGCCCGCTGCCGCACACAAGAGCGGCCTAGGGCAAGGGCACGTAACGATGAGACGCCAGCAGGTGCGATTCCAGCGCTTCAATAGCCTGGGGGATGCGCCGCTGATGCAGGAGCTGCTGAATCGTCCGGTGCTCGTCGATGGTCGTTTTTCCGTTGGCGATCCGAACCTGCGGGTCGAGGGCGGGCTGCACGAACAAGGGCAGCGGCGCCTGCTCGTAAAGCTGGATCAGCCGGTCGTTGCCGGACAGCTCCACCAGGACGCGGTGGAATCGCCGGTCGGCCTCGGCAAAGCCAAGCTCAAGCGAATGCCCCAGCATCTGCTCCATCGTGTCGCAAACCGCGGTGAGGCGGGCGTTCTCCTCCTCATCAGGCGGGCGCTCGCCGATGATCCGGATGGCGCCGACCTCGATGATTCGGCGGACCTCCATGATCTGGTCGAAGTCCGTCTGCTCAAGGATGGGAACGAAATACCCGCCCCGCTCCCCGCGGCGGAGCAATCCCTCGTGCGCCAGCACCATCATCGCTTCGCGCAGGGCTGGGCGCCCCACCCCCAGTTGCCGAGCCCACTGGGCCTCAACCACGCGGATGCCCGGCCGAATCTGCCCGTGGATAAGCAGCCGCCGCAGCCGTTCGTACGCGTGCTGATTCTGAACGCGACTCACTGTCTACTGAATGTACATGGTTTGGTCGACAAAAACAATTCGTTTTTGTATTCTCCAGTGGTTTTCCGTCGGCCTTGTGCCCTGCCGGCCTCAAGCACTACATTGGCTGGCTCATGACGGCGGCCCATGATGGCCACCGGAGCGGTCAACAACCCTCATGAACCAAGGAGCTACCAATGTCTAAGGCCGGCTTGAGCCGTGAAGGGTGCCTGAAGCGGCAGCGAAGGCTGCAAGACAAGCTGAAAGAGCAAGGCCTAAGCGCGGCGCTGCTGACCGAGCCGGCGCACGTGATGTACCTGTGCAACTACTGGGGCCGCCAGCTCTACCCCGCCGCGGCGCTGGTGCCAGCGGAGGGCCCGGTGTCACTTTCGGTGCCCACCTCGAACCACAGCGAACTCGTGGCGGACCAGATCCACACCTACGAGACCTCGCGGCTGAGCACGATGATCGACGACCTGCCCACGTCATCGCTGCAACCGCTGCTGGAGGCCATCCGCTCCTTCAAGCGGATCGGCTGCGATGTGCCGACGCGCCCCTGGCTGATGCAGGGCGTGGAGCTGGTGGACCTGGTCCCAACGCTCTTGAGCCTCCGTCGCGCCAAGGATGACGACGAGGTGGCGATGCTCCGCCTGGCGATCCAGGGCTGCGAAGCGGCGTACGCGGAAGCCAGGCGCGTCCTCAAGCCGGGCGTCAGCGAGCTGACGGTTTTCGCGCGCATGCAGGCCGCAGCGGTGGAGGCGGTGGGCGAGCCCATCGGCGAGATGGGCAACGACTTCCAGGCCGGCACGCCCGGCGGCCCGCCCCGCCAGCGCCCCACCCAGGCCGGCGAGCTGATGCCCCTGGACGTGAGCGTCACCGTCCGCGGCTACTCCTGCGACCTGTGCCGCACCTTCGCCGTGGACGGTCAGCCCTCCTCCGCCCAGCGCGACGCTGCTCAAAAAGTCGCCCAGGCCCTGGAGCACGTGGAGCGCACCGCCCGCGCAGGCACTTCCTGCAAAGAGCTCTATCAGCAGGTCCACGATATGCTCGACGGTTACCGCGGCTGGGCCTTCTTCCACCACCTGGGCCACGGCATCGGCCTGTTCCCGCACGAAGCGCCGCGCCTCAACCCCAACTGGGACGACGTGCTCCAGGCCGGCGACGTGTTCACCGCTGAGCCGGGCCTCTACGCCGATGAGCTGCGGGGCGGCGTGCGAATCGAGCAAAACTACCTGGTGACGGAAAACGGCCTGGAGCGGCTGTCGCACTTCCCCATCGATCTATAAAAACGAGGATGCGCCCTTGAGTGAACCCCTCTTGATCCAAAAAACCCTTCAGGGCCAACAAGACGGCCCTCACCTGCTGATCCTGGGCGGGGTGCACGGCGATGAGTTTGAATCGATGGCGGCGATCCGCCGGCTGATCCGCCAGTTGCAATCCCAAACGCTGCGCGGACGGGTGACCTTCGTGCCGGTGGTCAACGAAGCGGCCTTCTGGCGAGGGCATCGCACCGCGGAGGACGGCCTGGACCTGGCGCGGAGCTGCCCGGGCAAAGCCAACGGCTCGATCACCCAGCGCGTGGCCCATGCGGTCAGCGAGCTGATCCGCGCTGCTGACTACGTCATCGACCTGCACAGCGGCGGCATCGCGATGCAGGTCTGGCCCCTGGTCGGCTACACGCTGCACCCCGACGCCGACGTGCTCCAGACGCAGCGGCGGATGGCCCAGGCGTTCAACCTGCCCGTCATCTGGGGCACCACCTCCAAGCTGGACGGCCGAACGCTCTCGGTCGCCCGCGACGCCAAGGTGCCGGGCATCTACGCCGAGTGGCGCGGCGCCGGGCTGTGCGATCCCCAAGGCGTGCAGGCGTACGTCGAGGGCTGCCTGAACGTGATGGGCGAACTGGGGATGATCCAGCGCGACCTGCCCCCGTCCCGCGTGCAGCACGTGGTCGAGGACGACCGCGACCAAAGCGGCCACATGCAGGTGAACTACCCCGCGCCGGCCGCGGGCTTCTTCGAGCCGGCGGTGGAGCTGGGCCAGCGCGTCAGCGCGGGCGACCGCCTGGGCCTGATCACCGACCACCTGGGCCAGTTCGAGCAGGAGATCCTCTCCACGCAGGACGGCCTGGTGCTGTGCCTGCGGTCGTTCAGCCGTGTCCTTCAAGGCGACTGCCTCGCGGTGATCCTGGAAACCGCAGCATCCCTCAAGGAGACAGGATCATGAGCACCAAGCCGGTGGCTTTGATCACGGGCGCTTCACGCGGCATCGGCGCAGCAACGGCTGTCACGTTCGCCCAGCGGGGCTACCGCACCGCACTGGTGGCGCGGAGCCGGCAGGAGCTGGAGGCCACCGCGAAAGCCGTCAGCGACGCAGGCAGCGAGGCGATCGTCTGCGCAGGCGACCTGGCGGACCTGGCCTTCGCCGAATCGGCCGTGACGCAAACGCTGCAAGCCTGGGGCCGCATCGACGCGCTGGTCAACAACGCCGCCTGGCGCGAGCTGGTGACGATGCGGACCATTACGCTCGAATCGTGGGAGAAGACGCTGCGGATCTGCCTGACCGCCCCGGCGTTTTTATCGCGATGGGCCGCGGCGGACATGGAAAAACGCGGACGGGGCGCGATCATCAACATCTCCAGCGTCATGTCGCAGCAGGCCGCGGGCTTCGGGCCGGCGTACATCGCCTCCAAGGGCGGGCTCGACGCGCTGACCTACGACCTGGCTGCGCTCTACGGCCCCAAGGGCATCCGCGTGGTGGCGGTCAACCCCGGCGCGATCGACACCGACATGAGCGCCGACTACACCTCCGCCGAGGGGGAAAGCCTCTCCCGCGACATCCGCCAATGGGGCGAGGACATGATCCCGCTGCGCCGCTGGGGCACGCCGCAGGAGATCGCCAATGTCATCGTCTGGCTCGCCAGCGACGAGGCCTCCTACATCAGCGGCACCACGATCTTCGCCGACGGCGGCTGGCGTCATCAGCACATGCTTTACAACCTTAAACACCGCCAATTCCCGGAAGAATTCCCATGAGCATTTGGCAATGGGCCCGGTGGCTGCCATCGGTCCCGGCACAGGCGCAGATCACGCTGGGCGAGGGCAACACCCCTCTGGTGCGCTCCAAGCGCCTCGGCCCGGAGCTGGGGCTTACGGAGCTGTGGTTCAAGCTCGAATCAGCCAGCCCCACCGGGTCGTACAAGGACCGCTTCGCCGCGGCGCTGGTGGCTGACATGCTCGCGCATCAGAAGCGCCGCTGCCTGGCGACCTCCAGCGGCAACACCGGCTCAGCGCTGGCGGCCTATTGCGCCGCAGCCGGCCTCGCGTGCAAAATCGCCATCGTCGAGACCGCTCCGGAGGGCAAGCTCAAGCAGATGCTCGCCTACGGCGCCCAGCTCTACCGCGTGCGCGGCTTCGGCACGGACGCAGCGGTGACGCAGCGCGTCATGGATCACCTCAAGCAACAGGCCCAGCAGCCCGACGCCACGCTGGCCATCAGCGCATTCCACTACAGCCCGCAGGGCATGGTGGGCGTGCAGACCCTCAGCTACGAGCTGGCCCAGCAGATGGACGGCAAGATCGATCACGTGTTCTGCCCAGCAGGCGGAGGCGGGCTGACGCTGGCGGTGGCCAAAGGCTTTGAGGTCCTCTCGCGGGAGGGCCGCCTGAGCCGCCCGGTGAAGGTGCACTGCGTCCAGCCCGAGGGCAACGACACGATCGCCACGCCGCTGCACCAGGGCGCAGCCGAAGCGCGGGCGGTGGCGTGCACGTCGCAGATCAGCGGCTTGCAGGTGGCCAACGTGATCGACGGCCACGAGGTGATCCGCGCCTGCCGGGCCTGCGGCGGCGACGGGCACACCGTCAGCGATGAGGAGGTCTGGGCCATGCAGCAGCGGCTGGCGCGTCAGGAGGGCATCTTCTGCGAGCCGGCTGGTGCGGTGGCGACCGCGGCGGTGTACAAAGCGGCCCAGGCCGGCCGACTCGCCCCGGATGCGCGCATCGTGTGCCTGGTGACCGGCTCCGGGTTCAAAGACCCGCTTTCCATCGACCGCATGACCGCTGACGCAAGCTGCCCGCTCATCGAGGTTGACGATCTGGCCCCTTGACCGGAGCGCTAAGCCGCCTGCCCGCTATCGACCTCCCTCGCCCCGCGTGTCGCAACGCCGCGGTTTGTCTATGATGAGGCCCGGCACGACCGCCCACCCCGGCACGCCGATCGCATGGCCTTATCCGACTCCCACCCCACGCACCCGACAGCGATCCGCGGCGATGATGAATCGCGGCTGGGCCTCTTCGCCTGGGCGATGTACGACTGGGCGTGCAGCGCGTTCTCCGCGGTGATCCAGACGTTCGTGTTCGCGGCGTACTTCGCCCAGCGCGTCGCCCAGGACGCCACCACCGGCACGACGCAGTGGGGCCACGCCCTGGGCGCCGCGGGGGCTCTCGTGGCTGTGGGCGGGCCGATCCTGGGCGCGGTGGCCGACCAGGGCGGGCGGCGAAAGCCGTGGATCGCCCTGTTCACCGCCATCTGCGTCGCCGCGACGGCCATGCTCTGGTTCGTCAAGCCCGATCCGTCGTTTGTGATCCCGGCGCTGGTGCTGGTGGCGGTGGCGACCGTCAGCGAGGAGTGCGCCGTCATCTTCTACAACGCGATGCTGCCCACCCTCACCACGCCCCGCCGCATGGGGCGGTGGTCGGGCTGGGCGTGGGGGCTAGGGTACTTCGGCGGGCTGGTCTGCCTGGCGGTGGCGCTGGGCGGGTTCGTGGGCCTGGGTCAGCCGTGGTTCGACCTGCCCACCGACCAGGGGCAGCACGTGCGAGCCACGTTCCTGTTGGCCGCGGGCTGGTACGGCCTGTTCGCCCTGCCGCTATTTTTCCTGACGCCCGACACGCCCAGCACGGGCAAGCCCCTGGCCGCTGCGGTCCGCGACGGGCTGCGTCAACTGGGCGACTCGATCCGCCAGGTCAGGCGCTACGCCCCGATCGCCCGCTTCCTGGTGGCGAGGATGATCTTCATCGACGGCCTGGCGACGGTGTTTGCGTTCGGCGGGATCTACGCCGCAGGCACGTTTCACATGACCGAAACGCAGATTCTCCTGTTCGGCATCGGGCTCAACCTCACCGCCGGCCTGGGCGCCGCGGCCTTCGCCTGGGTGGACGACTGGATCGGCGGCAAGCGGACGATCCTGATCTCGCTGGTGGGCCTGATCGTGCCGGGCACCGCGATGCTGCTGGTGCGATCGCAGGCGTGGTTCTGGGGCTACGGGCTGATCCTGGGCGTCTTCGTGGGGCCGGTGCAGGCCGCGGGCCGATCGTGGCTGGGGCGGATGGCGCCGGCGGAGCTGCGCAACCAGATGTTCGGCCTCTACGCCCTTTCGGGCAAGGCCACCGCGTTCGCCGGGCCGCTTCTGGTGGGGACGATCACCGCCTTCACCGGCAGCACACGGGCGGGCATGAGCATCGTGGTGGTGATGTTCGCGCTGGGGCTGGGGCTGATGCTCACCGTCCCGTCCGACCGGCAGGCGATGGCGCAGCGATAACGCAGCGATGACGCTGACGCCGGCAGCGGACCGCCCGCCCGCGGCGCTGGCTAGCCCAGGCTCACATCTCCACGGGCTTGATCCAGGGCATCATGGCCCGCAGCTCCTTGCCGACGCGCTCCACCGGGTGGTTGCGGTCTTTCTCGCGCTGGGCCTTGAACCAGGGGAAGCCCTTTTGGTAATCGTCGCGGAAGGTCTTGGCGAACTTGCCGGACTGGATGTCCGCCAGCACTTCCTTCATGCGCTTCTTGGTGTCTTCGTCGATGATCTTGGGGCCGGTGTGGTAGTCGCCGAACTCCGCGGTGTTGCTGATGGAGTAGCGCATGTAGTTGAGGCCGCCGCGAACGATCAGGTCGATGATGAGCTTCAGCTCGTGGCAGACCTCAAAATAGGCCAGCTCGGGGGGATAGCCGGCCTCGGTGAGGACCTCGAAGCCCTTTTTGATGAGTTCGGACAAGCCGCCGCACAGGACGGTCTGCTCGCCGAAAAGGTCGGTCTCGCACTCATCCTTGAAGGTGGTTTTGAGGATGCCCGCGCGTCCGCCGCCGATGCCGATGGCCCAGGCCATGGCGACGTTGAAGGCGTTGCCCGATGCGTCCTGGTGAACCGCCAGGAGGCAGGGCACGCCCCCGCCCCGCTCAAACTCGCTGCGCACCGTGTGGCCCGGCCCCTTGGGGGCGACCATGACGACGTCCACGTTCTTGGGCGGGACGATGGTTTTGAAGTGGATGTTGAACCCGTGCGTCGCGCCCAGGCAGGCCCCGTCGCGCAGGTGCGGCGCGACGCTCTTGGCGTAGACCTCCGGCTGGACCTCGTCGGGCAGCGTCATGATGACCAGATCAGCCTGCTGAACGGCCTGGTCGACCGGCAGCGGGTCGAAACCGTGCTCCTGGGCGAGCCGGCCGTTGGGCGAATCCTTGCGGTTGGCAACGATGACCTTGACGCCCGAGTCGCGCAGGTTCTGGGCGTGGGCGTGCCCCTGGCTGCCGTAGCCCAGCACCGCCACGGTCTTGCCCTCCAGGGCCTGAATCGAGCCGTCCTTGTCGTAAAGCGTTTCAATGGCCATGAGCATCTCCTCGGTAAACGGGCCTAATGTAGTGGCCCGATCAGCAAGCGTAAAGCCGGGGATGCTCCGGCCGGCTGGAGGGCCGTCCTAACGGCTTTGGCGGGCGGTGGCGGAGGCTAGAGGCCGGCCGCTGCGGCGTCGAGATACCAGGTCAGCGTCCCGTCGATCGGATCGATGCCGGTGATGGGCAATTCGACCGGATCGGGGCCGTTCCGGAGCTGGGCCTCGATCCGGCGGACGGCTTGCGCCTTTTTGGCCCCTGTCACCAGCACCGCCAAATGACGCGCCGCGTTGAGCAAGGTGTACGTCATCGTGACGCGCGGCGGAGGCGTCACGCAGCGGCCGTCATTGAGCGCGATGAGCCGGTCATTCTCCCTCAACGCCTTGGAATGAGGGAACAGGCTGGCGGTGTGGCCGTCGTCGCCCATGCCCAGGAGGACAAAATCCAGCCGGGGCACCTGGTCGTCCATTTTGCCCATCGCCTGACGCAGCGTGTGCTCGTAGGCCGCAGCGGGGTCCTCCTCCTCCACGGGCACCGGATGCTTTTGATCTTCAGGCGTGGGGACATGATCGGCCAGCGCCTGGCGGATCATGAGATAGTTGGACCGCTCATCGTCCTGCGGGACGCGCCGCTCATCCACCAGCCACAGGTGCGTATCGGCCCAGGGCAGCGGGCGGAAGGCCGGCTCCGTCACCAGCCGCATGTAGAACGGCTCGGGGGTGGACCCGCCTGAAAGCGCCAAATGAAATACACCGCGGTCGCGCACCGCCTTTTGCGCCGCAGCGACCAGCACGGCGCCAAGCTCATCGTAAAGATCCTCGACATCGGGGATGACCCGAACCAGGCCCGTCAGTCGCGGCGTGCGATTCGACATGAGTGACTCCC
>DASVCG010000082.1:0-3918 GCA_036381755.1 Phycisphaeraceae bacterium
CATCTATTGGATTCTGCTGTCGGTTCTGTTCGATCTGGAGGGCCTGGACGCGTTCTGGGTGATCATCATCGTCGCGGTGGTGCAGTACGTGGCCAATCTGGTCGCGGGCATCGTGCTGGTGTCTCTGATCATTTAGCCCGATCATTTAGCCCGCTTTCAATCTGGCCAAAATGAACCCCAGGCGGGCCGGCGGGGAATGCCCGTCGGTACCTAAGGCAGTCTTTCTATGGTCGGGGTTTTAGCGACTGATGAGAGTTGGCCAAAGACGCATCATTCGAACGTTCCATGAGCCGGCGGTGCCGATTGGCTGGGCCGGGTGCTGACAAACGCACGGATCATGATCGCGACGAACAGCGCACCACCTCCCAGCGCCAGCACCCCTCCAACGCCGGCCACCATCAGCCCGATCCATTCAGGTGGGATCGTGAGTTGCTGCTCCTGCCCGTACACCTTGCGCGCCGCCTGCCCCAGCCCGCCGGCGATCGCCAGCCCAATGACGAACACCATCTGCCCCGTGCCGTAGATGAGCGGCTGCCAACGCGCTAGCGCCGGCCGTCTGGCGGTATCGTTATGCAGCGGGAACAGGGCCAGCAACATGCCCATGTACGCCACGCTCACCGCGCCGATATTGGCATGGTAGTGCGCGGGAAGCAGCGTGGTGCCCGCGGTGACGAGTGCGCCCAGGCCGAACCCCGCCAGGGTCATGACGACGCTGGTCAGCAGCCCCACGGATTCAACTGAGGCAAGCCGTGAGCGCGTGATGTGCTCACGGCGTCGCCAGAGCGAGACCGCTGCGGCGCCAAGCAGAAGAAGCGTGGCCGGGAACAATCCGAATTCCATCATGCGCGTGAACCAGCGGTCCGAATACTGCCCGATCACCAGCCACGGCCCCGGCAACACCGGCAGCACTATCATCGCGGCGAGCATTCGTGCGAAACGGCCCGATAGCGTCGCCCGTCCGGTCAAGCGGTGCAGCAGGATCAGCCATGCCGCGAGCATGCCCAGCGTGTTAAAGGCTTGCAGAACGTGCCCGCCGCCCCAAGCTAACCGCTCGTAGTAGGCATCCCGCGCAAGCCCTTCAGGTTGGGTCCACCACGACGCTGCGAATGTCATCATGGCGACAAAAAACACCAACGCCGCTGCCTTGAGCATCGGCTGAGCATCCGCGGGGATCACGGACCATGCCGCGGTTCGGCTCAATCGGCGCGTGCTCAGGAACTCCCAGCCGAACCCGCACACCAGCAGGATCAACCCGACAAGAGAGACTGGGTGATCCAGCAGAGGCACATAGTTCGAAAGCACCGGCTTGGCGCTGCTGAAAAACGTGGAGATGGCCAGCGTGATGACGCCAAGCGACACGATGATCAAGCCCGGCCAAGCGCCCGCCCCGGTGTGCGACCGTCTTGGCAACAACCGGATCATGCCCGCGACGCATGCCAGGAACCAGGCCCCCATGGACAGGTTCACGTGGACGATGAGGCTGCGGCGGGCCAGTTCGGGGTCGTGAACCAGAACCTTGCCGAGCGCGGGAACACGAGCGACAACGAGAATCAGCGCAAAGACACCCGCAGCGCCCAGAGCGATGACCGCCAGCACGAACCAGCGCATCGCAGCCGTACTGATGAAGGCGATATCGTCTCCATGCTGTACTTCAAGCGCTAGGGAGGGTTCATCAACGGCTGTGGTCGTCATCAATGATCCATCGTGTAGCAGCCGGGCGGATCGCTGTGCGGGAACAATGGCTTCCTCGCTCCACCTCGAAGAACGTATTTAAGGAGTCGTTGTCCCGGGTTTCAAGCGTCGCACCATCAGGCGGGTCGTGGCCGATTGTATCATCATTTCGCTGCTGGCCGGCTGCGCTTCGCAATCCTTGCCCAAGCGGCGGTCGCGGAGTCCGCGGCGCAGGCTCGCTGGCCGGTGCAGTCGGGATCCATCCTCGACGGGCTTGCCTCAGCGGTCGCGGCCTTGTGTGCTGTATGCCGCCAGCACCTGAGGCCGGGATAAACGGTTTTCAGGATGAGGTCGCAGCGGGCACCTGGCCTCGGCCCGATCGGCTGCGGATCGCCTGCTGGCTCAGGCGCTTGCCCACCTCCCACGCCGGGCCGGGGAAGCGGTGGCACGCAGCCACCACCTGCTCGAACGCGTCGCCGATGGCGTCCACGTCCTGCTCGCTGAGCACCAGCGGCGGGATGAGCTTGATCACGTCCAGGTGATGCCCAGCCACCTGTGCCAGGATCCGATGCTCGGTGAGCAGCGGGATCAGGATCGCCTGCGGGAACAGGCTGGCGTCGAGCTTGTGCAGCAGCGACCAGCCCATTTTCAGGCCCATGCTCCGCGGCGGACCGAACTCCAGGGCGATCATCAGCCCCTTGCCGCGCACCTGACGGACCATCTCATACTTGCCGATCAGGGCGCTTAGGCGGGCCATGAGGCGCTGGCCCATCGCCGCAGCGTTCTCGACAAGCCGCTCGTGGCGCAGCACATGGAGCGTCGCCAGCCCCGCGGCCATCGCCAGGTCGTTCTGGCCGAACGTGGTCGAGTGAACCACGCAGCGGTCGAGATTGGAAAAGACCTTGTGATAAATCCACCGCTTGGCCAGCACCGCGCCGACGGGCACGTAGCCGCCCGAGAGGCCCTTGGCGGTGATGAGGATGTCGGGCTCGACGTTCCAGTGCTCGCAGGCGAACATCCGGCCGGTGCGGCCGTAGCCGGTCTGCACCTCGTCAGCGATGAATAAGGCGCCGTGCTTGCGGCAAAGCTCCGCCGCCTGGGGCAGATAGTGGTCGTCCGGGACGTTAACCCCCTTGCCCTGGATCGGCTCGACGATGAACCCGGCCACGTCGTTGCGCGACAGCTCGCGCTCCAGTGCCGCCAGGTCGTTGAACGGCACCGCGGTGGTGTGCTCCATCATCGGGCCAAAGCCCTCGCGGAACTCCGCGTTGCCGTTGATCGCCAGCGCCCCCAGCGTCAGGCCGTGAAAGCCCTTCTGGCAGTGGAGCACGCGCGCCCGGCCCGTGGCGGCGCGGGCGTACTTGATGGCGGTCTCCACCCCCTCCGCCCCGCTGTTGGTGAAAAACACCGTGTCCAGATCGCCCGGCGAAAGCTCCACCAACTGCTTGGCCAGGATGCCGGAAAGCCGTGCGGTGCCCATCTTGACCAGGTTGGGCAGGTCCAGGTCCATCGCCTGCTTGAGCGCCTCGCGGACGACCGGATGGTTGCGGCCGACGTTGAACACCGCGTAGCCGCCCAGGCAGTCGATGTAGCGGTTGCCCCGGTCGTCGTAGAGATAGGCCCCCTGGCCGCGGACGTACCGCACATCAAAGCCGATGATGCGCAGCACGCGAGCCAGGGCGGGGTTGATGTATCCCTCCAGTAGTTCGATGGAGTTGTCATGTTCCTGCAGCAACCGCTGAAGGTCGAAAGCGGGGAGCTGGCTCATGGCAAGGCGCTTCACTGCAAGGCCCCACCCGGCGCAGGCGGGGCAGGCTGGCGGATCGTACGACAGGGGAATCAGGCTGGTCAAGCAACCTGGCTGGGCCCGCTGGTCGCAACGGGCCCGTCGGCCGGCTTGGGCTCGCTCCCCCCTCCCCAATGCCGATGCAATCGCGCTGGGGCTACTCGGGGGCCAACACCAAACGCTGCAAGGGGTTGGGGGGAGGGCCGACCGCAGGCAGCCGGTGCAGCAGCCATCACGGCCAAGGCCGCCTGACTCCGGGGGCGGCGCTTGACCGCGAGGAGCGATTGGCCTAACCTGCTGGGCTAAGCAGCGATGCTTAGGGGACGGCCCTTGGCGTGCGAGCCAGCCCCCCCGGCTGCTGCGGGGGCTCGTAGCTCAGTTGGTCAGAGCGCACCCCTGATAAGGGTGAGGTCGGAAGTTCGAATCTTCCCGGGCCCATTTTCGCATATCAGGCTGGAATC
>DASVCG010000083.1:0-5708 GCA_036381755.1 Phycisphaeraceae bacterium
GACTCAGCCGGGCCAGCGGCTCGAAACGCCGCAGTTGGCCATCGCCTACGACCCCAGGCCCTATCGCCCGCCGTTCACCCTCAACCCCGCCTAGGTCCGCCTGGAAAAACGCGGGCGGTCAGACGCTGCGATTCTGCGGCGACCGCGGCAAAACTTCGACCTCCTTGATCTGCCCCTCCGCGGGCAATTCCTTGGGCGAGTCGGCCCCCAGCTCCTTGAACTTGCGCGCCGAAACCAGCACGCGCGACTCGAACGACCCCACCAGGTCGTTGTAGGCCCCCACCGCTCGGCCAAGGTGCGTGCCCAGCTTGTCAAGGTAATCGGTGACGATGGCGACCCGCTCGTGCAGCTCCCGGCCAAGCTCGCTGATCCGCCGGGCGTTGTCCGCCAGGCGCTGCTCCCGCCAGCCCACCTCCACCGCCTTGAGCAGCGACAGGAGCGTCGTGGGCGTGGCGATCACCACGCCCAGGTTCATCGCCCGCTCGATCAGGTCCGGGCTGCGCTGCACCGCGGGGTACAAAAAGCTCTCGCCCGGGATGAACAGCACCACGAAATCCGGCGAGCGGCCCATCTGGTCCTGGTACCGCTTGCCCGCCAGGTCCTTGACCTTCTGCGTGATGTGCTCCACGTGCCGCTGAAAGCACTGCTCGCGCTGCGGCTCATCCTCGCACTGAATCGCGTCCAGATACGCGGTCATGGGCGTCTTGGCGTCGATGATGATGAGCCGCTGGGCGGGCAGGTCGACGACCATGTCGGGCTTGTAGAGCCCGTCGTCCGTGCGGACCGTCACCTGCTCATCGAAGTCGCAGTGCGGGACCATGCCGGCCAGCTCAGCGATTCGGCGAAGCTGAAGCTCGCCCCACCGCCCGCGCACGTCCGGGCGGCGCAGCGCGCTGACCAGCTTCTGCGTCTCATCGCGCAGGCGGCGCTGGTCCTCCATCATCGCCTTCACCTGGGCCTTGAGCGACCCGTACGCCTCCTGGCGGGCCGATTCGATCTGCTGGATGGAGGCGTTGTACCGCTCCAGCGTCTGGCGCACCGGCTGAAGGAGCGACTCGATCGCCTGCTTGCGCTGCTCCAGTTGCGCCAGGGCCTGCTGCTGCTGACTCTGGAAATTTTGGCGGGCCAACTGGAGAAAATCCTGCTGGGAGGTGCGCAGCACGTCGCCCGCCAGGGCTTTGAACGAATCGCGCAACTGCTCGACCAGGTGGGCCCGCTCGTGCTTGACGGCCTCCATCTCCTGCTGGCACTGCTCTAGGTCGCGCTGGAGGCGGTCCTGCTGGGCCTGGACCAGCCGCCGCTGGGCCAATAGCCACAGGCAAGCCCCGCTGACGCCCGCCAGCAACACCACCGCCGCCAGAAAAGCCCATCCCCACATGGGGGCCGATTGTACCGGCTGGCGGGGACCATTCCGAGCGCCGCCCAGCTATCCGGCGTGTCTTTCCATCCCGCAACAGGCCCGGAGCGGTTATGCTGTGCCCCCGAGTTGTCCGGGAGGGCGTCCGGGGGTCGCCCGGGAAGGATGCAGGCGGAGTGTGTTTGGATGAACGTACGTACCCTTGAGGTCGGCCCCGTGCGGATCGGGCCTGGTCAGCCGCTGGCGATCATAGCTGGGCCCTGCGTGGCTGAGTCGCTTGATCTATGCCTCGCCATCGGGCGGGCGTTGCGCGACCGCTGCGCCGAGCTGGGGCTGGGCTACATCTTCAAAGCCAGCTTCGACAAGGCCAACCGCAGCTCCATCCGCTCCGACCGCGGCCCCGGCCTGGAGGAAGGCTTGCGCCTGCTGCTGGAGATCAAGGACGCCTTGGGCGTGCCGGTGACGACCGACATCCACGAGTCGCACCAGGCCGGCCCCACCGCCGCGGTGGCGGATCTGCTTCAGATCCCCGCGTTTTTGTGCCGTCAGACGGATCTGTTAACCGCTGCGGCGCAGACCGGTCGGCCGGTGAACGTGAAAAAAGGCCAGTTCCTCTCGCCGCGCGAGATGGGCCAGGTGACGCAGAAGCTCACCGCGTCGGGCGCGGAGGAAGCAGGCATCCTGCTCACCGAGCGGGGCACGTTTTTCGGGTATCACCGGCTGGTCAACGATTTCGCGGGGCTGGGCGACCTGATGGAGCTGGGCTGGCCGGTCTGCTTCGACGCGACGCACTCGACGCAGCAGCCGGGCCAGGAAGGCACGCACTCCGGCGGCCGGCCCGAGCGTGCGCCGCTCCTGGCGCGGTGCGCGATCGCCGCGGGCGTTCACGCCATCTTCCTGGAGACGCACCCGGAGCCGCGCCTGGCCCTTTCCGACGCAGCCACCATGCTGCCGTTGGACACGACGCTGGACTTGCTGGAAGACCTGGCCCGCCTGCATCGCGCAATGGAGTCGATCCGCCCGAAGTGATCGCCCATCCGCCCGCCCACGATAGAGACGGGGCTGCCGCCATTTTCTCATGCGAGAATCGCTGACGCGCCGCTGGGCCGATCGCCGCTGGTGCCGGTTCGCCTTTGGGCCCCTCCCTTTCAAGATCGGTGGGTTTGGCCTCGGCCGACCGATATCATAAGTGAAGGAGTCCCATCCTCTTTCGGGAGGCCGCCATGAACGCCCTGCACCGCGCCATTCGCCTCGCCCAGCAGCGATGGTTCTGGCAAAGCTGGCTCCGGTGGACCGGCTGGGCTGCGCTGATCGGCCTTGGATTGGCCGCGGCGCTTCTGGTGGCGGACCGGGGCTTGAGCTTGCCTGTCCCCGGCTGGGTTTACCTCGCGCTCGTGGGACTGGCCATCGTGGTCCCAGCGGTATGGGCCTGGTGGACGCTGCCCAGCGCAAGCCAGGCCGCGATGCGGGTGGATCACCGGCTGGGGCTTAAGGACCGGCTCGCCAGCGGCTTGTTCGCCGCCTCGCTGGCCCAGGATGACCCGCTCGCCCAGCAGGTGATGCGCGACGCCGACCGCGCCGCAGCCGACATCCGCTTGTCCCAGGCCGTGCCGGTGCGTTTCACGCGCGTGTGGGGCTGGGTCGTGCCCGCCGCGGGGGTGGTGGCCCTTCTGGCGCTCTTCATGCCCGCTGACCTGAACCTCTTGCGCCGTGGGCACAATTCATCGCAAGAACAAACCCACGAGGCACAGGCCCAGGCGGCGCGCGCTCAGATCGTCCAGGCGCGATCGCTGATCCGCGAGCTGGACACCCAGACGCCCGAGCTTTCCGAAGCCGACCCCGCTGCGGTGCTCAAGGAGCTGGCCCAGCTCACGCAGCGCGACCTGAGCGACCCGCAAGCCCAGCGGCAGGCCGCAGCGGAGCTCTCGCAGGTGCAGGATAAGCTCGCGCAGGCCAAGCAAGAGAAGGAACAAGCATTCCGCACGCTCCAGAACGCGATGAGCCAGCTCGACACCGCGCAGCAGGGCCCAGCCAACCGCCTCGCCGACGCCCTCCGCCGCGGCGACTTCGACGCCGCCCAACGCGAATTGGAATCCCTGGCCCGCAAGGTCGAGCAGAGCGAGCTGTCCGAGTCCGACAAGGAGCTTTTGCGCCAGCAGCTTCAGCAAATGTCCCAGCAGCTTGAGCAACTGGCCCAGCAGGCGGCGCAGCAGCAGGCCCAGTCTCAGCAGCAAATCCAGCAATCGCTCCAGCAGGCCGGCTTGTCTCAGCAGCAGATTCAGCAGCTCCAGCAGCAGGGCTACCCGCCCCAGGCTGTGCAGCAGGCCGTCCAGCAATCGCTCCAGCAGCAAGGCGTGCCCCCCCAGCAGGCCCAGCAACAGGCCCAGCGGATCGCCCAGCAGGCGCAGCAGCAACAGCAGCAATCCCAAAACGCCGGCCAGTGCCAGTCCTGCGCTTCGGGCCTGGCCAACTCGCTGGGCCAGATGTCCCAGTCGCTGGGCCAGCAAGGGCAAAACGGCTCGCAGCAGCAACAAAACGGCTCGTCATTCTCCCAAAACGCCTGGCAGGCCCAGCAACAGCTCTCGCAGATCGCGCAGATGCAGCAGCAGCTCCAGCGCATGGGCATGGCCCAGTCGCAGCTTCAAAACGCCATGCAGAACCTGACCTCGCCTGGCCCGCAGCAGTCGCCGCGTCCCGGCACCGGCGGACGTCAAGCCGGCACCGCCGTCGGCGGCAACCCGCTGGGCCAGCAGCGCCAGCTCAACACCCCCTACCAAACCCGCGTCGAGGGCGACATCGGCCGCCAGGGCCAGGGCCGCGTCATCGCCTCCTGGCTTGAGCACGGGCCGACAACCGCAGGCGAACCTACCGTCGAGTTCAACCATGCCGTCACCCAGGCCCAGGACCAGGCTGAACGCGCCGTCACCGAGGACCGCGTCCCCCGGCGATACCACGGATCCATCCGCGACTACTTCGGCCAACTACCTCAAGCCGCCCAGGCGGCGCAGCAGGCCCCGCCCGCGCCACGCTAGCGCAGCGGCAGACTTGGGGGGTTCCTTCCTCATGATGGTGCGCGCCCAGCTTTGAGCTTCCGCTTCGACCATCCCGAGCTGCTCCTGCTGCTCCTCCTGGCTGTGCCGATCACCTGGCTGGGGATGCGGAGCATGGCGGCGCTGGATCGGCCCAGGCGCTGGACCGCCATCGCCCTGCGCCTGGCGGTGCTGCTCATCATCACGCTGATGCTCGCGGGCTTGCAGGCGGTAAGGCGGCACAGCGACCTGACGGTGATCGCGGTGGTGGATCAATCCGAATCGGTCCGCCGTCTGGCCAAGCCCCCGCCATTGCTTGACGCTTCACCCCAGACGGTAGAGCCAACCCCCTCCATCGAGCAGTGGCTGCGCGACTGGCTCGCCCAGGCCGGGCGCGACCGGCGAAGCAACGACCGCTTCGCGCTGATCGCCTACGACGGCCGGCCCGCGGTGCGCGTCATGCCCCAGCCGGGGCTGGAGCTGGACGCGGGCGCTATCGACCAGCCCACAGAGGGCACCGACACCGCTGCGGCCATCCGCGCCGCTTTGGCGCTGTTCCCGCCCGACACCGGCGCGCGGATGCTGCTGATCAGCGACGGTAACGACACCGCTGCCAGCGGCGCGCGGGCGGGGGGATCACGATCCGCCGCGGTGGGCAACCTCGGTTCGCCCGACGCCGACGCCGCAGCCGTGCTGGCCGCTGCGCGCGAGGCCGCTGCTGCGGGCATCCCCATCGACGTGCTGCCTTTGTTTTACCGGGTCGATTCCGAAGTGACGGTCGAAGGCGTCTACGCGCCCATCGACGCCCGCGAGGGGCAGACCGTCGCCCTCCGCGTCGCCCTCCGCGCCACGCAGCCCACCGCCGGCGTTTTGCAGTTGCTCCACGATGAGCTGATCGTGGACCTCAACGGCGATCAGCCCGGCACCGGCGCGCCGATCACCGAGGCCGACTGGACCCAGGAAACCGAGGGCGACGACCACGCCGGCCGATTCGTCACCGTGAGGCAGATCGACCTGCCCCTGGCCTCCACCGGCCCGCACCGCTATCAAGCCGTCTTCGAGCCCGCCGCCCCTCAGGCCGACGCCATCGCTGTCAACAACCAGGCCCAGGCCTTCACCCTCGTGGCCGGCAAGGGCCGCATCCTCTTCGTCGATAACGTCGGCGGCGAAAGCGGCGCGATCCTCCCCCGCGCGCTAACCAACCACGGCATCGAGCTGGATGTGGTCCCACCCACTGCCCTGCCCGGCAGCCTCGGCCAGCTTCAGCGATACGACGCTGTCATCCTCCAGAACGTGCCGGCCGACATGGTCAACGCCGCCCA